>CAVRMZ010000017.1:0-11344 GCA_963722445.1 uncultured Bacilli bacterium
TGGGGATAACAGGCTGATCGTGTCCAAGAGTTCACATCGACGACACGGTTTGGCACCTCGATGTCGGCCCATCACATCCTGGAGGGGAAGTACCTTCCAAGGGTTTGGCTGTTCGCCAATTAAAGTGGTACGCGAGCTGGGTTCAAAACGTCGTGAGACAGTTTGGTCCCTATCTGTCGTGGGCGTAGGAAGTTTGAAGGGTCTAGTCCCTAGTACGAGAGGACCGGGATTAACGAAGCACTGGTATATCGGTTGTCGCGCCAGCGGCATGGCCGGGTAGCTACCTTCGGAAGAGATAAGCGCTGAAAGCATCTAAGCGCGAAGCTCGCCTTAAGATGAGACTTCCCATTCGCAAGAAGTAAGAGCCGTCCAATGTTAGGACGTTGATAGGTCAGATCTGTAAGCACAGCAATGTGTTCAGGAGACTGATACTAATAGCTCGAGGACTTAATTTCACATAATTCTAACTTTTGTTAGAACGAGTAAGCTAAGTCGCTTGATTTATGACAATAATCTTGAAAGAATGTGAAAATGTAGTATCCAGTTTTCAAGGGACATGAAGATCATGTCTCAAGAAAAAGTCTGGTGGCGATGGCGCGGTGGTCACACCCGTTCCCATCCCGAACACGGAAGTTAAGCACCGCAGTGGCGAAGGTAGCATCTCGAAAGAGGTACAAGAATAGCGCGCTGCTGGGCTTTTTCTTTTTAGGGGGCCTTCATGGCCTCCTTTTTTCTTATCGATAGCCCTTGTATAATAGATGTCATGCATGAAAAAGCAAAGATCGTTGATCTAAATTCCTTTTCCCTTCTGGGGAAAGAAGGATCGACTTCCGAGGGACCAGGTTTCGTGGAAAGGCTCTGGGATAAAGCCGAAAGGGGGGTTCCAGAAATTCTTCCTTCCCTAAAAACCGGTCGCTATGGTCCCGTTTATTGGGGCGCGATGAGCTCATTTGCGCGAGATCTCAGCCCTTGGGAGCATGATTTTAAAGAGGGCTTGTATTTGGCTGGCTTCGAAATGGCAGATCCAGCTCTTGCTTCCCCTAAAAACTGGGTGAAATGGGACATACCGGCCCGTCGCTATTTCATGGTCGAAGTCAAAGACGACTACGGCGTTTCTTTTTTAGAGGGTTTAACGTCCTTGAAAAAGTGGGGCCATGTCCTTTCGGGGGCCGTTTTTGATCATATGGCCCAAGGTGTTCTTTATCTCTATTACCCCATTGAGGCCATTTCTTGACATGCCTACTTTAATTTATGTGTTCTCCGGAACCGGAAACACTTTGACGGTCGGAAAAGAAATCGCGTCTTATTTGGGAAACGCCAAGGTCATTGAGATTAAGGATCTGGCTCCGATCGAAGATCTTGATTCCTATGATTTGGTGGGTTTTGGCTACCCTATTCACGCTTTTAGGGCCCCTGAGATTTTTATCGATTTCTTGAAAAGGCTTCCCAAAGTCAGAAAGAAACGCTGCTTTATCTTCAAAAGTTCAGGAGAGGGGCTCCATCTTAACGACGCCTCGTCCATTAAGGCGATGCGGGTTTTGCGGAAAAAAGGTTTTCAGGTTGTGAGCGAGGCTTCGTATCTCATGCCTTATAACATCATTTTTCGTTTTTCCGATTCTTTGGCCAAGGAAATGTATGTTTATTCGCTTGCCCAGTCTTTTTTGCTGGCGGATCATCTTGAAAAACAAGCTTCGAACAAAATGCCTTTAAGATTATATGCTCGGATGGTTCCGCCTCTTTTTAGAATCGAATGGTGGTTCGCAAAAGCGAATGGGAAATATTACAAGGTTGCTTTGAATCGCTGCGTGCGTTGCCTTCGCTGCGTAAAAGCTTGTCCGACTCAAAACATCGTCTATGACGGGGAAAGCTTTAAATTTAAAAATAAGTGCGTTTTGTGCCTAAAATGCGCGTTTAATTGTCCCACTGATGCCATTTCCATCGGTTTGTTGAATAACTGGAAAGTGAATGGGGACTATCATCTTGAATCCCTGGCCGCTGATCCTGCCATTCCGTTTTTGTCAACCCAGCCCAAAGGGATCATTGAGAAAACCGCAAATCGTTATTTTAAGAAAATCGATTCTTCCTTGAAGGCCAAAGGACTCACTATTTCTTCTTTTCGCAAAGACGTTACGACCACCTCCAAAGTTTGATTGTTCTCTTGGTCTTTTTTGCCTTCATAAAAGCCGAAGTTCATTTTTTACGAATAGATGATGTTTTGCAGAGATATCAATCGTTTTTTAAACTGAAGAAAGTTCCGATTTTTGCTGATTTGCACTAAGGTCTTTTGGGTGCGATAATAGCGGTGCCGGAAGGCATTTGTTTTATGGTAATAGGCAAGTCAACGCCTTATGGCGGAATAAACATTTCAATGGAAGCGATTGCCTCCGTGGCTGGCGAAGCCGCATCGGAGTGCTATGGGGTGGTTGGACTTGTCAGCAAGAAATCCCTTCGCGAGAATATCGATGAGCTTTTGAAGAAAGACGATTATATCAAAGGCATCTATTGTCGCAAGAAAAAAGACCAATACGAAGTCGATGTTTATATTATCGTGGCATATGGCGTCAAGATTACCGAAGTCGTAAGCCAAGTTCAGCAAAAAGTTGAATATGTATTGGAACGGACTTTTCAGATTCCGTTCGTTCGCGTCAACGTCTATGTGCAGGACATCCAGGAAAACGAATAGAACATGAAAACAATCAATGGTCAGCAGCTTAAACAGCTTTTTATGTCAGGGGCGAACAATCTTTATAACCACTACCCTGAGATTGATCAGCTGAACGTTTTCCCGGTTCCCGATGGGGACACTGGCATGAACATGAATCTGACGCTTTCGAGCGGAGCCAAGGAAATCCAAAACAAAAACGACACTTCGATCGGAACGATTGCGAATGCTTTTTCGAAAGGCCTTCTCATGGGGGCCCGCGGTAATTCCGGGGTCATCACAAGCCAAATATTTCGCGGATTCGCGGAGGCCGTAGCGGATAAAGAAGAAGTCAGCGTCAGGGATTTCGCAAATGCTTTCGTTAAAGGAAAAGAAGTTGCCTACAAGGCTGTTATGCGGCCGGTCGAGGGCACCATTTTAACGGTTATCCGGGAGTCGAGTTCGGATTTAGTTGAACAGATTAAGAACAATACTTCTATTGAACAAGCTTTGGAAATTCTTTTGAAGCAAGCTAAGAAATCCTTGCAACATACCCCTGATTTGCTTCCGATTCTCAAAGAGGTGGGAGTTGTCGACAGCGGTGGGGCAGGCCTTTGCGTTGTCATCGAAGGCATGGCCAAAGCCGCTCATGGCGAGTTCGTTGAAAGAAATGAAGACGCCGGCGCGGAAGGAACGAGTTCCTCTGTTTTGGCTTCGCCTTATGCCGGAGCGAAGCTTAGCGAAGGCGAGGAAGGCTATGGCTATTGCACTCAGTTTATTTTGCGTTTAGGCAAACCTGGCGACGGCAAAAAGCCTTTCATCGAAAAGAAGTTTCAAAATTTTTTGTCAACTCACGGCAAGAGCCTTGTCCTTGTTCGCGATGACGACATCGTGAAAGTCCACGTTCACACTTTGACGCCGGGTTCCATGCTGAACTATGCCCAAAACTATGGTGAGTTTTTGACGCTTACGATCGAGAATATGTCGGAAGAGCATCACAACATAGAGCATGGCGACATCGCTACCGATATGAACGCCAACATCGAGCGCCATAAAACGTTGAACGAAACCAAAGACGTCGAACCTTTGAAAGAGTATGGAATCGTCGCTGTTTCTTCTGGTGCCGGCCTCGATGAGATGTTTCGGGAATTAGGAGTCGATGTCATCGTGAGCGGCGGCCAGACCATGAATCCTTCAACCGAAGACTTTGTGAATGCCATTAAGAAATGCCGAGCCAAGAATGTTTTCATCCTTCCGAATAATTCGAATATCGTGATGGCTGCCTCTCAAGCTTGCGAAGTTTTAGAAAACGGCGACATCAAAGCCCGGGTCATTCCTTCTAAGACTCTTCCTCAGGGCTTGGTGAGTTGCATGCAATTTTCCGCGGATCAGCAACCTAACGAAATCTATAACGCGATGAAAGCCGCGTTGAAGACGGTCAAGAGCGGGTCGGTCACTTACGCCATCAAAGACAGCGATATCGAAGGGGTTCATATCACCAAAGATTTTTATATGGCGATGAAAGACGACAAAGGCATCGTGAGCTGCGTCAAAGACAAATACAAAGCTCTCTACGACCTTGTGAAATCGCTTGTCGATGATAAATCGTCCCTCTTGACGATTATTTTGGGTCAGGACGTTGAGGAGAAAGACGGGGAGAAGATTACGGCCGATCTCCAAAAGGCCTATCCTTCGCTTGACCTCGATGTCAAATCCGGCGGGCAACCGGTTTATAGTTTCTTAGTCGGAGTTGAATAACTTTGTAAAACCCTTTTGTCTTTCCGAGGCAAGCAGGGTTTTGTTTTGGCCTCTTTTCACCCTCTTTGCATGGTAAAATATCCTCATGCCTTTAAGCAAATCGGATCTTTTGAATGAAGCTTTGGCTTCGATTGGAATCAAGACGCCCCTCGATGTGCTGAAGCATCTTCCTAGACGTTATGAGAATTATGAATATACTCCCCGCAAAGACGTATATGAGGATAAAGAGCGGATCGTGGTTTTAGGAAAGTTGAGAGGGACCGTTTCCATGGTTCATATCCCTCATCGTCTTTTGACTCGGTTTTATTTCGAAACCACATCAGGCGAAGTCTTTCTCGTCGAAGCGTGGAACCGGAATTATTTGGGGAACTTTTTAAAGACGGGAGATTCTTACACCCTTTCCGGAATCTACGAGAAAAGAAGGCACTCCTTGGCTTTGATTAATTTGGTCAAAGGCGAAGTCGCCTCCACGCAGGCCCTCAAGCCGGTTTACGCCTTGCCTCAATCCATTCCGAACCATGTTTTTGTGGCTTTAGTGAAACGCTGCCTTATGGACGAGGAGGGGAAAATGGCGGAGATCGTTCCGGAGAATCTTCGGGCGAAATACAAATTGGCCCCCCGGCTTGAGGCATTTCGCCTGGTTCACAATCCCACGAGCCTAGGAGACGTCCACAATGGCTTGCGGGTTCTGAAATACGAGGAAGCCCTTTTGTTCGAATTGAGAAACCAATTGGTGCGCGGCGCCAATAAAGCGTTGCGAAAAGATCGGCGAAGAACCATCGACCATGACAAACTTGAAACTTTCATCGCAACGTTGCCTTATCGATTGACTGCGGATCAGCGCCAAGCCCTTTTTGAATGCGTGGCCGATATGGATTCTCCTTCCGTGATGTATCGGCTTCTCCAAGGGGATGTCGGAACGGGCAAGACTTTGGTGGCGGCTTTATGTGCTTATGCCAATCATCTTAGAAGCGAGCAGACGGCTCTCATGGCTCCCACCGATGCCTTAGCGCGGCAGCATTATGATACCTTGAAGAAGCTATTCGCCGGCACCCACATGGAAATCGGTTTATTGGTGGGAAGCCTTTCAGGCGAAGAGCGCCACAACGTGATGCAGGATCTGGAAGACGGAACGATCGATCTCATTATCGGCACGCATTCGTTATTTTCCAAAGGCGTCAATTACGCTTATTTAGGCTTAGCCATCATCGATGAGCAGCATAAATTCGGCGTGAACCAAAGAACCCTTCTTTTGGATAAGGGCGAGCATACGGATCTTTTGCTCATGAGCGCCACTCCGATTCCGCGGACGCTGACGCTGACGATTTACGGGGACTTGGATGTTTCGACTTTGACGGAATTCCCGGCGGGAGCGCGCCACGTCAAAACCGAAATACTCGATCCGGGATCGGCGGAGATTCAAAAACTTATTTCGGATTCCATCCAAAGCCTTCATCGCGTTTATATCGTGGTGCCCCAGATCGAGGGAGAAGAGGAAAGCAGCAAGACCTCGGTCAAACGCGTTTTTGAGCAATACCAAGCGCTTTATCCGAATAAGGTCACGATGATGCATGGACGGATGGATGAGGAAAGCAAGAACGTCGCTTCCTTGGCTTTTCGGAGCGGCTTATGCCCCGTTCTCGTCGCGACCTCTTTGATCGAAGTGGGGATTGACGTCAAAGAAGCCAATTTGATGATTATTTATTCGCCCACGCATTTCGCGCTGTCGAGCCTTCACCAGCTTAGAGGAAGAATCGGGAGAGATGGCTCTCCTTCCGTTTGCGTTTTGGCTTCTTCCAAAGACGAAGACGAGGAAGGATTAAAGAAACTCGATGTGCTTCTCACCACGGATGATGGCTTCAAGATCGCCGAAGAGGATTTAAAGTTGAGAGGGCCCGGCGACGTCATCGGGGTAAGGCAATCCGGCCTTCCGGATTTCGCCTATGCGAACATCATTGACGATTTCAAGATTTTCGAATGCGCAAGGGATGATGCCACGGCGATCCTCAAACATCAGGATGACTTTGCCAACGCCGAGATTTTAGGCGAGGTGGGACCGCTTGTTTCAGGGGCTCGCTTATCCTAGCCAAATAGGCTCATTTCCGCTATACTAGCACTGAGCTGGAAACTGGTTCTTTATTATGATAAAACTCGTAATCGATATGATGGGTTCTGACCTCGGAAGCAAGGCCACCAAAGAAGGGGTCGTTCTTTTCCATAAGCGCCATCCCGATTGCGAATTGGCGCTCGTAGGAAAAAAGGAAGAGCTCTCCTCTTTGGCACCTCAATTCAAAATCATCGAGGCGAGTGACGTTGTCACGATGGACATGGGGGCTTTGGAAGTCCTCCGCAAAAAAGAGTCCTCAATGGTCAAAGCCATCTCCGCGGTTGGCCCCGAAAAAGCCGATGGCGTGGTTTCGGCCGGGGGCACCGGAGCTTTCTTAAGCGCTTCGACGCTGTTGCTGAAAAAGATCCCGGGCGTACTGCGGCCGGCTTTGGTGACGGGTTTTCCCAATCTCACCAAAGGGGGCTTTGTCACTTTGCTGGATGTCGGGGCTTCGTCTAGCAATACGCCTGAGGAATTAGCCCAGTTCGCTCTCATGGGTTCTTTATACAGCCATATCGTTTTCGGAATCGATCGGCCCGTCGTGAAACTCTTAGCCAACGGAACCGAAGAGGGCAAAGGCTCGCCCGTGGGTAAAGAAGCCTTCAAACTTCTTGCCGCCAATTCCAAAATAGCGTTTGGAGGCAATATCGAAGCGAGCCAAGTCCTGACCGGCGCGGCGGATGTGGTGGTGAGCGATGGTTTCACGGGGAATGTTCTCTTGAAGTCCACCGAAGGCACCGCCAAAGGCGTCGGTTCCTTGCTTAAAAAAGCCTTTAAGCGCAGCGTCTTCGCCATGAGCGGATACTTTCTTGCCAAAAAAGGGCTTCAGGAAATGAGCGATCAACTTGATCCCAAAAAGATCGGCGGAGCTCTTCTCATCGGCATCAATGGCGTGGTCGTTAAAGCGCATGGCAATAGCGATGGCGAGGCTTTTTCCCATGCGATCGACTTAGCTTACAAACTCGCTTCTTCCCACGTCGTCAAAACGATAGGAGAAGGTCTTAGGGAGGCTTCCTATGAAGGATCTTGAGGATCTCTATAAGCAATTCGGCATCGATTGCCATACGCCTCATCTCTATGAGATGGCCTTCACCCATAGTTCGGTGAACGGGATGGTCGGCACCAAGCATCAGGATTACGAAAGACTCGAGTTCCTCGGTGATTCCGTAATCGGGATGGTCGTCAGCGAACTTTGCTACACCTCGCACCCCGAAATGCAGCAAGGCGATCTTTCAGTGCTCAAAGCCCAGTTCATTCGCACGGACTCGGAATGCGCTTATGCTTTGAAGCTCGGATTGGATACCTATGTGAGAGTTGGCGTTTCTTTCCAAGGCGACGTGAGGCAAGCCCATAACGTCATGGAGGATGTCTTCGAATCCTTCGTCGGAGCGCTTTATCTCGACCAAGGTTTGGATTTCACCTATCATTTCCTCATGGATTTATTCCGGGAAGACATTGCGAAATCAGGGGTGGTGGAAGAGGAAAACCCCAAAAGCGAGCTTCAGGAAGCGATGCAAGCCGATCATAAGGAGTCCGTGACGTATAAGATTCTGTCGGAAGAAGGGCCCGCTCACGAGAAGACGTTTGTCGCGGCCGTCTTCTTCGAAAGCCAGGAACTCGGGCGCGGGAACGGCCGCTCCAAAAAAGAAGCCGAAGTCGCCGCGGCCCATGACGCCTTAAGCAAGCAAGCCGTCATCGCCCGCGAAGGCAAGAAAGAATAACCATGGGCTTATTCGCTTACCTCAAAGGAAAATTTTCTTCTCAGAAATCCCTCAAAACCGATAAATACGAGAAGGGCTTATCCAAAAGCCGGGCGGCCTTCGCCGATCGCCTGGATGAGCTTTCGAAGCGCTACAAGACCGTTAATGAAGCCTATTTTGAAGAAGTAGAGCAGATTTTGATTGAAGCGGACGTGGGAGTCGCCCTTTCGTTAAAGCTGATTTCTTCGCTTTTGGAAAAGAGCCAAAAAGAGAATCTGACCGATCCTAAGGCGATCAACGAAGAACTGGTGGATGAGATGTTCGTCGGCTACGTCGAAAGCGGGAACAGCATCACGGACGAGGTGCGTTTTGCGGACGAAGGCCCAACGGTGCTCTTGGTCGAAGGAGTCAACGGAGTTGGAAAAACCACCTCGATCGCCAAACTGGCTTATCGTTATAAAAACCAAGGAAAATCGGTTCTTTTGGTGGCAGGCGATACCTTCAGGGCAGGAGCGGTGGAGCAGCTCAAAGTGTGGGCTTCCCGTTTAGGGGTCCCCTTGATTTCGGGCGCGCCCTCTTCCGATCCGGCTTCCGTCTGCTTCGACGGGGCCCGCTACGCCAAAGAGCACAAGATCGACCTTATGATCGTCGATACGGCGGGGCGTCTTCAAACCAAAGCCAATCTGATGGCGGAACTTGCCAAAATGAAGCGGGTCTTGGCCAAGGAAATCCCGGGCGCCCCCCACGAGACGTTTCTTATCATCGACGCCACGACGGGCCAAAACGGGGTGGAGCAAGCCAAAGCCTTCAAAGACGTTTCGGATGTGACGGGCATCGTGATCACGAAGATGGATGGCACCTCCAAAGGCGGCATCATCCTTTCGATTCGGGACGAACTTGGCTTGCCCGTCCGTTTCATCGGGCTTGGCGAGCACATGGACGATCTTGAGGAATTCGATCTCGACGAATACCTTCATGGCTTGCTCTTGGGGGACCGATGAAAGATCTTATTTTGGAAAAAAGAGAGGGTGCATTGAAGCTCTATGAAGCCTATCGGGATTTTCTGACGCCCTCTCAGAAACGCCTTTTTGGCGAGTATTACGTCTATGATCTCTCCTTAGGGGAAATCGCGGAGAATCATAAAATCACGCGCTCGGCCGCCTCGGATTCGCTCAATAAAGCCCTCGCCAAGATGCGTTTGTGCGAGAATAAACTGCATTTCCTTTCTAAGAAGGATGCTTTGGCAAAGCTCTCTAGCGCCCTAAAAAGCGCCTCGACGAACGTTCTTGTCCCATGTTCTTTCCGATGCCGTTTAGAACTCGGGCACGCGTTCTTTTGGTGAGCCACAGGACAGTTGACACAGTTTGATGTCTCTTTGAAATCATGCATACCCCCTTCGTGGATTCCTTTGCAAATGTTGGTTATTTCAGAACCGACTACAGTTCCGATTCGTCAGTCTGAAGACGGAAAAGACATCGTCATGCTCGATACCGAAGGTGCGGGACACCTTGTCGGTATTGTACGCGTGATTTGCTGGCCCGATCGATCGCACCTTCATGGAAGGCGACGAGCGTCTACGTGGACGATAGCCAGACCCCAGTTATTCAAGGTACGGGTGTAGAGGACTTTTTCAATGGCGGATGGTATTTCAACCGCGGCGTGTTCACTTTGCCGATGCATGGTAACACGTTTCATTCGCCCACCGCCAGTCAGGATCGTATCGCCGCTTATCGCCTCTTCCTGGCAGATGCAATCCCCTTTCGTACGCATATCCGAGTCGGGATCGAACATGGAAACCGCAATCTTGTAACGATGAATGCTTGGACGCTGGCATACTACTATTATCAGCCGACTGCGCGCGCCATCCAAACCGATCTGCTCGATGTTGGCAAGTCCGCCAGTGAGTCGAGCCACTCGTACACCATAAACAACGCGACATGGAGCGGTACACGGGTGCACCGTACGATGGGGTGATGGATGCCTATGGCTCAGTGGACGATGGACGATCTCTTCGAGGATTCAGCCGATTTCAATTGGCGATCAATCCGTCGAACCAAGGCGTACTGCTGCGGCGGAGGTTGGACTATGGAGTGGCAGACCAAAAAGCGGCAGTCTTTGTCGATGGGCGATACGTGGCGTCGTGGTCCACTGCTGGCAGCAATCCCACTCATCGCTGGCACGATGATGATTTTACTGATGCCGGTATTCTTACACCGGGAAAGAGCGCAATTACGCTCCAGCTTATTTCGGCGACGCCGAACATAGACTGGACCGAGTTTCTTTATTCGGCTTACAGCCTTGTCTATCCAAATATGCCTGTGTCGATTCCGACGATGGACGCCGATCCCGAGTTCAAGTGTTTCGCCGACAGTTCAAGTTACTAACACCCCATTGCCAACTTTGATATCTACGATGTCTGCGCCCACCAATATTCCAACCGCTTCGCCGACTCTTGTCGCCAGTGTCACGCAAATGCCAACTGGAGACGTCGAGCCCCGGGTCGCCGCGAGCTCAACGATCACCCAGGTCCAGACCCCCACTGGCTTCGCCGACAGTCTTTGTCACAAATACGCCGCCGTCCGACAGCGACGCGGTCGCCTACTCCGACCGCAACGCCCTTTGTTCAAGCGTGTGCATTACCCTCCGTAGTCGCCACGGTCCCGATCGGTGCAAGCCCCAAGGGCATTGCCGTTGATCCGGCGACCGGCGAATCTTTGTTGCCTTGTTCGAAGATTCAAGCGTCGCGGTCCTCGATGCAAAAACAGATCAGCGGATTGCAATATGGAGCACTCACAGTCGGGGCCACGCCAATGGAGTGGCATTCGCAAACGGCCGCCTTTTCGTCACCCTGCGTGATATTGCCAGTGTTGCCATTCTCGATGCATCGACCGGCGCGCTCATCGGTTTTACACCGGTAGGCGGAATGCCCTATGGCATCGCAGCAGCAAATAATCGTGTTTGGGTGGCAAATTTTGCGCTGGGATCGGTCTCTGTGTTGGATGCGACGACCCGAAATCTGATTCGCGACCACGAATGTTGGCGATTATCCCTCGATCATCGTCACGGATGGGATTCGTGCCTTTGTTTCGTACTACGGCGGCGGCATAGCAGTAGTTGGCGGCGATGGATTGCTGTCCA
>CAVRMZ010000018.1:0-29146 GCA_963722445.1 uncultured Bacilli bacterium
GGAAGGCGCCTTTGATCATCTCGCTAGAGCCATGGGAGACGTTATCCGCGATCCACTTCGTCCAGGCGGTCGTGATCTGAGTCGGAAGACTCCGCACGCACCCGGCGAAGATAATGACGGAAATGCCGTTCCCGAGGCCTTTCTCGGTGATCTGGTCGCCGAGCCACATCGTGAGCATGGCGCCCGCGAGAAGCACGGTGACGATATAGGCGTAAGTCCAGAAGTTGTCAGGCAAGGACAGCGTGATATAAGAACTGTTCTGCATGGTCTTGATGATGCCGTATCCCTGCACCGCTCCAAGAAGAAGCGTAAGGTAACGCGTCGCCATTTCGACTTTTTTGCGACCATACTCGCCTTGCTTGCTGAGTTCGGTCAAAGCGGGCAAGACGTCTTTGGAGAGCAGTTCGATGATGATCTGAGCCGTGATGTAAGGCGAGACCCCGAGGGCGAAGATGGAGAAGTTGCTCAAGGCGCCTCCTCCAAGCAAGTCCATGAGAGCAAGCGAATTGCCGCTGTTCATGAGCTCGGATAATTTGCTGGTTACCGCAACCCCCGGAACCGTAATGGCCGCCCCGATCCGGATGACGAAGAGAACCATGACCGTAAAGAAAATACGATTGACGATTTCTTTGTTCTTGAAGATCGAGACGAACTTTTTCATTACTTTATAACCTCAACAGTGCCGCTCTTGGCCTCAATGGCCTTTTTGGCCCCAGCGCTGAACGCGTGGGCTTTGACGGTAAGTTTCTTGTCGAGAACGCCTTTCCCAAGGATTTTAATCCCATTGGCGTTGTTTTTCACTAATCCCTTGGAATTGAGAACGGTTTCATCAACGATGTCCCCATCCTTGAAGGAATTGAGGGCATCGAGATTGACGATCGCGAGCACAATCCTGGAGATGCTGTTGAATCCATACTTCGGAAGGCGTCTCGCTAACGGCATTTGGCCGCCTTCGAATCCGTGCTTCTTGGTGTGGGCGTGCTGACCTTGGCCTTTGGTGCCTTTGCCAGCGCTGCGGCCGCCATTGGCGAGGCCTTGGCCGCGGCGATAGTGCTCGAACTTCGAGCCCTTGACCACCGCGATATCACTTAAACTGGATGCCATAGTTACTTATCTCCTTGCGGTTTGGCGACTTCCGCCGCTTTCACGACCGGCTTCTCGACCGGGGCGGCGGGTTTGGCCATAACGGCGGCGTTTTGATGGAAGGGAGCAGAGGTTTGAAGCGGAACCGGGGCTTTAACGGCCGGGTGCATGGCCTTGATTTCTTCAGGGGTCTTCAAGCCTCTTAAGATCATGACCTTCTCATACTCCTTCATGCTCTGAAGTCCGGCGTGCGTGGCGCGGATCACGTTGATCGGCGTGCGCGAACCATAGACTTTGGAATAGACGTTCTTGATGCCAGCGAGCTCGAGAATCGCGCGGACGGCGCCACCGGCGATGATGCCAGTGCCAGCCGGAGCGGGCTTGAGGAACACTTTGGTGTCCGCGAAGGTGCCCATCACTTCATGGGACAAGGTGTTGCCCTTGGCGATATGGAGCGTGAAGAGCTCTTTTTTGGCGGCAGCGAGTGATTTCTTGATGGCATCCGGAACTTCGCCCGATTTGCAAAGGGCAAAGCCATAATGGCCCTTCCCATCGCCGATCACGACGAGAGCGTCGAAACGGACGTGTTTGCCGCCCATTTCAACACGGCAGATGCGGTTGATGTCGACGACGCGATCCTGGAATTCATCCTCATCGCGCCGGAAGCCACCGCGGCCTCCGCGACGCTCGCCAGGACGGCCTAAATGAGCGCCGGCGCCTTTGCGATCGCCAGGACGGGATGCGGACTGCGAGCCATGAGGCTCATAGCTCGGATTGCCGTTGACGTGTCCGGGGACGATGTGAGTAGCGGATCCCGCTACCGGGGCTTTGGCTTCAGAGGCCACTTTGACTTCGGCGGGTTGCCCCACCACTGGTTTCTTTGTTTCTTCCATAGTTTGTTCCTTAGAAGACTAAGCCTCCTTTGCGTGCCGCATCGGCGAGGGCTTGGACCCGGCCGTGATACAAATAGCCGCCGCGATCGAACACGATTTTGGTGATGCCGGCCTTTTTGGCCTTGGCGGCGATATCCTCGCCGACCTTGGTCGCGGCCAAACAGTTGCCACCGTTTTTAAGCTTGAGCTGAACGGAGCTCGCAGAGACCAAGGTGACGCCTTTGACGTCATCGATGATTTGGGCTTCGATGTGCTTGTTGGAGCGGAAGACGACTAGACGCGGGGTTTCCGCGGTTCCGTTAATCTTTTCGCGAACGCGTTCATGACGACGCTCACGAATGGTATTCCGGGATTCTTTTTTGATCATGGTCTATCCTCCTCACTTCTTGGCCGGGGCGCCCGCAGGGGCACCGGCGGTAGTCGCGGCAGCGCGTTTGCCAACCTTCTTGATCAGATGCTGTCCGACATAGTGGACGCCTTTGTTGGCGTAAACGTCCGGGCGATGGGAGTCGTAGATGAGAGCGGCGGTCTGTCCGACTTGCTGCTTATCGACGCCTTCGACATTGACGTGGGTTTCATCGACGCAGACGATCTTGGTGAAAGCTCCGATCGGCTCGACTACGACCTCGTTGGTGTAGCCAAGGAACATCGAGAGCGTCTTGCCTTTGACCGCGGCGCGGAAGCCCGTGCCATTGATGACGAGTTCTTTCTTCCAGCCCTCGGAGACGCCATGAATGGCGTTCCGGAGGTTCGCGGCTGTGGTGCCGTGATTCTCCTGGCTCTGAATCTTCTCGTCGTTAGCGATCACGACGGGCTTGACGTGAGCCACTCCGTCCGCCACCTCAACGCTGACGTCCATAGGAATACGGACGCTTACTTCGCCTTTGGGGCCTTTGACGGTTGCGACGTTATCCTTGATAGCAACGGTAACGCCAGCAGGGAGAGCGATGGGTTTGAATCCAATGCGTGACATATGTTTCTCTCCTTAATGATTACCAGACGTAGCAAATGACTTCGCCGCCGAGGTTAGCCTTGCGGGCTTCCGCGTCGGTGAGAATTCCTTTGCTCGTGGAAACGATAGCGATGCCTAAGCCTTTGAGGACGTGGGGAAGCTTTTCGGCTTCGACGGTCACCCGGAGACCCGGCTTCGAAATTCTCTTCAGTCCCGAAATGACGCGTTCGCCACTCGGTCCGTACTTCAGAGTGATGGTGAGGGTCTTCGCAGCGCCCTCCCCTTCGGCGACGAAATTGATGATATAGCCTTGAACCTTTAAGATGTGGGCGAGTTCGCCTTTCATCTTGCTATAAGGCATCGAGACGGTTTCGTAGCGGAGCGCGTTGGCGTTCCGGATGCGAGTCAGCATGTCCGCGATAGGATCTGCATTCATGTTCTTGGTCTCCTTTCCTTACCACGACGACTTCGTCATGCCGGGGATCTCGCCTTTATGGGCGAGCTCGCGCAGGCAGATACGGCATAATCCGAACTTGCGGATGACGCCGTGCGGACGGCCGCATCTCTGGCAGCGATTGTATTCGCGAACCTTGAACTTCTGCGGACGAGCGCATTTAATCTTCAAACTGGTTTTAGCCATTTTTGCTTATTTCCTCCCCATTACCTTCTAAACGGCATGCCCATGAGCTGAAGCAAAGCGAAGGCTTCGGCATCGGTTTGAGCCGTCGTGACAATGACGATGTCCATCCCGCGAATCTTGCTGATCTTATCGTAGTCAATCTCCGGGAAAATCAGCTGTTCTTTGATGCCTAGGGTGTAATTGCCATGGCCATCGAAGGCGTTCTTCGAGATGCCGCGGAAGTCGCGGACACGAGGGAGAGCGATGGAAACGAGCTTGTCGAAGAATTCGTACATGCGCAAGCCACGAAGCGTGACTTTGCAGCCAATCGCCTGGCCTTGCCTCACCTTGAAGGTCGCAATGCTCTTCTTGGCTTTGGTGATAACCGGGCGCTGGCCCGTGATGAGCGAGATTTCGGCAACGCTGTCCTCAAGCGCTTTCGCGTTGACGGTAGCGTCTCCGCATCCGACGTTGATCACGATCTTCTCGAACTTCGGAGCCTGCATGACGGAGCCATACCCGAACTGTTTGATGAGCGCGGGCGCGACGACGGTTTTGTACTTTTTGATGAGACGGTTTTCGTATTTCTCGGAAACGGGTTCTTTGGCCGCCGCTTCGTTGGCGGGAGCCGCTACGGGTTTCTGAGCGGGAGAGACTGCCTTGACGGCTTTGACGCCGGCGGCTTTCGGGGCCGCCGCTTTTTCGGCCTTCGGGGTTTCGACGGCTTTTTCAACCGCCGGCTTCTCGGCTTTAACGGCTTCGACGGCCTTCTCGGCTTTTTGAACGACGGGTTTGGCGGCGACGACTTTCATCGCCTTCCCTTCCTCGGCCTTGACGGGTTTGGCGGGTTTGGCTTTGACGATCTTCTCCCCTTTGACCGCGGGTTTGGCGACCTTGACGGAGGCCTTGGCGGCTACGGTTTTCTTTTCATCGGCCATAACTTCATGTCCTCCTTATTTCTTTTCAAGGCTCTCGCCGGACGCGCCGACGCGAACCTTTTTCCCGGCCACGATTTTGATGTGGACGCGGGTGGCTTTTTTGGTTTTCGGATCCACGAGCGCAACTTTGGAGGCATCGAGCGGGGCATAAATGTCGAGGATCGAGCCTTCTGGGGTGCCCTGAGTGGGTTTTTTGTGCTTCTTGCGAACGTTCACGCCTTCGACCACGACTTTGTTGAGGACGGGATAGACCTTTTGGACGATCCCGAGCTTGCCTTTGTCATCGCCGGAGAGAACGATCACTTTATCGCCTTTTTTGATGTTCATGATTGTCTCCTTATAGGACCTCCATGGCGAGCGAGATGATCTTCATGTACCCTTTGTCGCGAAGCTCGCGGGCAACCGGTCCGAAGACGCGGGTGCCGAGGGGGTTGCCGTCAGCGTCGATGAGGACGATGGCGTTATCATCGAAGGCGATGGTCGTGCCGTCTTTGCGGAGAACCGGCTGCTTGACGCGGACGATGACGCCTTTGACGATCGACCCTTTTTTGATCTTGCCATTCGGGGCGGCGTCTTTCACCGCGCAGGTGACGATGTCCCCGACCGTCGAGGTCTTGGGATCGCTTCCGCCGTACTGGCGGAAGATGCGCACGATTCTCGCGCCGGAGTTATCGGCGACGACCAGATTTGTTTCATTCTGAACCATTGCCTATCCTCCTTTACTTCTTGGCTTCGGCCTTCGGAGCAGCTTCAACGGCTTTCTCCGAGACCGCCGGTTCGACAACCGGTTTCACGATGGTGGATGAACCTTCTTTGCTCTCGAGGGCGCTCTCGATATCTGCGGCCTTCTGGCCGTTAACAGCGCGAGAATCGATCGAAATCATCCGGAAGCGTTTCGTCTTTGAGATCGGGCGGCACGCCATGATGGTGACGAGATCACCGACTTTGGCCTCGTTTTTCTCGTCGTGGGCATAATACTTCTTGGAATAACCGACCCGTTTGTCGTAAAGGGGATCGTTCCGTTTAGTAGAAACGGTGACCGCGATGGTTTTGTTCATCTTGATCGAAGTGACGACCCCTTGGAAGGTCGTTCTAGCATTTCTTTCCATGGTTATGATCTCCTTTCCTTATTTCTTGGCTTCAGCGGCGGCTTTGGGAGTCGGGATCTGAAGTTCGCGCTCGCGTTTCACAGTCTCGGCCTTCGCAAGGTCCTTGCGGACGGTGTGAATCTCTTCGGGGTGCTCGACCTGTCCCACCGCTTTCTGGCGGGATAATTCGAACTCGCGCTGACGGAGAGAGGCGATCTTCTCGTCGATCTCTTTGGGGGACAAAGCCCTAAGTTCTTTGATATCCATAGGTTATTTCTCCCCTTTCTTGACTTCTTCGGCCGGAGCGGCCTCTTTCGGGGCGGCGGCATCCGGCGTCGCGGCTCCGGCAGAGGGGGCGGCAGCCTCAACCGCACCAACGGCTGGGACTTCGTTTCCGGTATCGGAGAGCGTGGTCTTGACAATGGCGTCCTCGGCTTTGATCTGGTCGACGGCGGACTCATGCTGAGCCTCCATCTTGAGCAAATCCGCTTGGCTAAGGGCCTTCGTTCTCTTGACGATCTTGGTTAGAACCGGGAGTTTGAACCCAGCCTGATGAAGCGCTTCTTTGGCGAGCTCATCGGAGATGCCTCCGATTTCGAAGAGCATCCGATCTTTCTTGACGACGGCGACCCAGCCTTCAGGGTTGCCTTTGCCGGAACCCATTCGGACTTCGGCCGGCTTCCGCGTTCGCGCCATCTGCGGGAAGATTCGGATCCAGACTTTGCCCGCGCGATCGGTATAGCGCGCTAAGACAATACGAGCGGCTTCGATTTGATGGTCGGTGACGTAGTCTCCTTCTAACGCTTGGAGCCCCCACTGACCGAAATCAACATTCGTGCCCTTATGAGCGGTTCCATCGTAAGAAAGGCTGTGCGGGCGACGATATTTAACGCGCTTTGGCTGCAACATTGTCATTGCCTCCTTTAAATTTATCGGCGGCCGGGGCTTCGTGAGAATCCATAGAACCCTCATTGGCCTCGGAAGTCGGTTTCGCTTTATTGGTGGAGCGGCAAATCCAAACTTTGACGCCGATGCGGCCGTAAGCCGTCGCGGCATCAATGTGGGCGAAATCAATGTCCGCGCGAAGCGTCTCGAGAGGAACGACGCCCTCTTTGTAACCTTCACGACGGGCGATTTCAGCTCCGCCTAAGCGACCCTGGCACTGCGTACGGCAGCCCACGGCGCCGGCTTTTCTCATTCTTTGAATCGCTTTTTTCTGCGTCGAACGGAAGGACTGGCGGTTTTCGATCTCGCCGGCGATCCATTTGCCGATCAAGGTCGCGTCGAGATCCGGATTCTTCACTTCGACGACGTCGATGCGAAGACTCCCGGTTTTGACGATTTTGCCAAGATCTTTCTTGATTTTGGCGATGTTGGCGCCATCTTGGCCAATCACGACGCCCGGACGGGCGACATAAGCGGTCACGACGACGTTATTTCCCGTATCGCTCTTCTCACGGGAGATATCGATATGCGACACCATCGCTTCCTTGAGCTGGGGCTCGAGGTAACGGCGGATCGCGATGTCCTCGCCCAAGAATTTGGCGTAATCCTTTTTGGAGGCAAACCAATTGGACTCCCAACCGCGGTTGATTCCGATGCGGAAGCCGACGGCGTTAATTTTCTGACCCATTGTATTTCCTCCCTACTTTCTTTCTTTAACGGTGAGATTCAGATTGCAGGTTCGTTTCACGATCGGCGAGGAGCTGCCCTTGCCGCGCGGTTCGGACCGTTTCATCCGGATGCCATCGGCGGCTTGGATCTCGGAGATGTAAAGGTTTTCCTTGTCCATTCCGAAATTGTTCGTCGCATTGGCGGCCGCGCTCTTGATCGCTTTCGAGACCGGAGAGCTGGCAGCCCGATTGACGCGGGTCAATAAGGCAAGAGCTTCATCGACGTTCTTGCCGCGAACAAGGTCCACCACTAAGCGGATCTTGCGCGGGGTGACCCTGATATCGCGAACGAAGGCATGGGCCTCCGTGACGATGGGCTTGTCCGCTTTTTTGGGCTCGACTTTCTTGACATCGGCTTTAGCCGCTGTCTTGGCGTCGGCCTTAACGGGTTGCTCCACCGGCTTGGCGTCGGATTTCACAACGGGTTGAGCGACTTTGGCGACTTCCGGAGCGGCCGTTTTTTCAGAAGCGGCATTCACGGTTTTGTTTTCAGTATCTGCCATAAATGGTTACTCCTTACTTCTTGGCGGCCGGAGCCGGGGCAGCGGCCGGAGCCGCAGCCGCAGCCGTATCGCCGAGGTTATTGCCATGGTGTCCGGAGAAATTGCGCGTTGGCGCGAATTCCCCTAACTTATGGCCGACCATATCTTCGGTGACGTAGACGGTGATGTGTTCCTTGCCGTTATAGACAGCGAAAGTCTGTTCGACGAAAGCCGGATAGATGGTGGAACGGCGAGACCAGGTTTTAATGATCTCTTTTTTGCCGGACTTCTGGATGGCTTCGACCTTCTTGAGAAGGTAAGCGTCCACGAACGGTCCTTTTTTACTTGAACGTGACATTGCTTGTTCTCCTTTCCTTATCTATCGTTCTTCCGTCTCATGATGAGGCGGGATGAATTCTTCTTGAAATGGCGCGTCTTGACACCCTTGGCTTTCTTGCCCCATGGGGTGCGCGGAGCATCGCGGCCGACTGGGGCCTTGCCTTCGCCGCCGCCGTGTGGGTGATCCACCGGGTTCATGGCGAAGCCACGAACGGTCGGACGGACGCCGAAGTGACGTTTCTTGCCAGCATTGCCGATATTCACAAGGCTGTAGTCTTCATTGCCAACCACGCCGATGGTGGCGCGGCAATTGCCTAAAACCTTGCGGACTTCGGACGAGGCCAGACGAATGATCTTATAAGAGCCATCGGTTCCGAGCACCTGAGCGCTCGTTCCCGCGGCGCGGCACATCTGGCCGCCTTTGCCCGGCTCTAACTCGATGTTGTGCACGAAGGTGCCATCGGGCATGTTGCGGAGCTCGCAGTTGTTGCCGACTTTGATATCGGTGGCGGGGCCACTGATGATCTTGTCGCCGACATGGAGGTCTTTCGGGGCGATGATGTAGCGCTTCTCGCCATCGACATAGGTGATAAGGCAGATGAACGCGGTCCTGTTCGGATCGTATTCGAGCGTCGACACATTGCCGACGATCCCATCCTTATCTCGCTTGAAATCGATGATCCGATAACGATTCTTGTTGCCACCGCCGATATGCCGGCAGGTGATGCATCCCTGATTGTTGCGGCCGCCCGAATGTTTCTTCGGGGCCAGCAATGATTTTTCAGGAGTGGCTGTCGTAAGATCGCTGTAAACCAAGGTCGTCATGTGACGACGGCTCTTGGTGTAAGGGCGATATGATTTGATTGCCATTTTCTTTCTCCTATAGTGGATTCTTTTATAAATTAAGGATCAACGATCCCTAAATAACAGTGATTCCTTACTGCTTGAAGAGGTCGACCGCGTTCCCTGCATGGAGCGTGATGATGGCCTTCTTGTAACCGGAGATGGCGCCTTTGTAGCGTCCCCCGCGGCTCTTCTCTTTCGGGGCCACGTTGACGACTTTGATGTCATCGACCTGGGCCTGATAGAGGCGTTGGAAGCTCTCTTTGATCTCCGTCTTGTTGGCGAAGGCGGCAACCTTGAGGGTTACTTTGTTCGCTTTTTGGAGAAGAGCCATGCTCTTTTCGGTGATATGCGGCTCAAGAATAACGTCGTAGTCGTGCTTATTAGCGGAAGCGAAGACGACTTTCTTCGCTTCGGCTTTGGGGGCCTCGGCTTTGCTAGCCTTGGCCGGAACAGCCACCGGGGCTTCTACAGCCACCGGGGCAGCTTTGATTTCGTCTGCCATTATTTAAGTCCTCCTTCGAGGGTCACGATATCGTCTTTGCCAATCACGAGATTGGGCGAATTGAGAACGTCGTAAACGCTGATGTTCTTAACGAGACGAAGCGTGAGACCTTTGACGTTGCGGGCACTCTTGAGGACCGAAGGGTCGCTCGAGATGACAAGGGTTTTGCCCTCCGCCTTGATAGCCGCGAGATCCTTGACGAATTCCTTCGTCGAGACTTTCGCGAGCTTGACCGCATCCACAACGATGAGGCCTTTCGCGGCTCTTTGCGATAAAACGGTTCTTAGGGCGATTGCATGAGCTTTCTTATTCTGCGAGACGCCATAATCCTGATTGCCATCAGGTCCGAAGATCTTGCCGCCGCCGACCCATAACGGGGAGCGGGAGCTGCCAGCGCGAGCGCGGCCCGTGCCTTTTTGTCTCCATGGCTTCTTGCCGCCGCCTTGTACTTCGTGGCGTTTTTTCGTCTTGGCGTTCGCTTGACGGGCGTTAGCCTCTTGGGTTACGACCGCATCGTGAACGGCTTGTTCATTGCTTTCGGTGACTCCGAAGACGGAACCATCGAGATCGATAGTTCCGACTTTCTCGCCGGCGAGATTAACGACGGGGAGAGTGATTTGTTTCTCAGCCATGGTTATTCTCCTTTCTTATCGGTGACCGATTCGGCAGCTTTGACAGCTTCCGTCGGTTTTACAACTTCAGCAACGGGAGCAGCGACCGGAGCGGCCTTTTCGGCAGTAGCGGTTTTATTGGCTTCCCAGGCTTTCGAGGCCGCGACTTTGGCTTCGACGGCTTTCTTGACGTCATCGGCTTTCTTGTTTTCGGCAGCCTTGCGGGTAGCGGCGTCTTCGGTCGCTTTCTTCGTGGCTTCCTCAAGGGCAACCTTATCCGCAGCCTCTTTCGCGGCAGCATCCACAAGCGGTTTTACAATCGTCGGATGGAACTGGGCGAGAACGGCGCTTCGAATAAGGACGATCGACTTCTTGGGTCCCGGAACTCCGCCTTTGACCAAGATATAGCCTTTTTCAAGGCTGCTCTCGATGACGGTGGCATTCAGCACGGTGGCCTGTTGCGGTCCCCAATGTCCGCTCATCGTCTTTCCAGGGATGACACGGTTGTTGGTACGGCCGTTATTCGCAAGCGAACCGATCTGTCTGTGATAACCCGAACCATGGGCCTTCGGTCCGATGGTGTGGTGATACATCTTGATGGTGCCGCTATAGCCGTGGCCTTTGGTGGTTCCGACCACATCGACGACGTCCCCTGCTTTAAAGATATCGCAGAGCACGCTCTCGCCGACGTTCTTGGCGATGATTTCGTCGCCCTTCAGCTCATAAAGATGCTGCTTGGGCGAAACGTTGGCTTTCTTAAAAATACCTAATTCGCATTTATTGGCGTGGCGTTCGGCCTTGTCTTCGTAGCCGATCTGAAGCGCTTCGTAGCCATCCTTGTCTTTGGTTTTCTTCGCAACAACAACGTTAGGAAGAACCTCGATGACGGTGACGGGATACATGGTCCCATCGGCGGCGAAGACTTCGGTCATGCCCATTTTTCTTCCGATAATGGATTTCATGATGTTGGTCCTCCTTACTTTGCAGTGACGTCAATGTCGACGCCGCTCGGGAGATCAAGCTTCCGAATTGCTTCGACGGTTTCTTTAGTTGGATTGACGATGTCGATCAATCGCTTGTGCGTACGGATTTCAAATTGTTCGCGGCTATCTTTGTACTTGAAGGTTGCACGCAGAACCGTGTAAACCTGCTTTTCGGTAGGGAGTGGGACTGGCCCAACGACTCCGGCACCGGTCTTCTTCGCTACGTCAATGATTTTCTCGACCGCTAAGTCGAGGATCTTGTGGTCGTAGGCCTGCAAACGAATACGCAGGACTTGCTGTTTCGCCATGAATTTTCCTCCTTTGGATTTTCTTCAGGCATGCTTGGAATGCGCTCCGCTCGAGTTCCCCGACTAAGCCCAATGACTTGACAACGCCAGTGGGCGTGTCGGCAACATCGCGTTTCAATGCACACGCCAGCGTGAAAGACTATACCCCCGCGCGGAGGTTTCCGTCAACATAAAAATGTATTCTTTTCTCGATGGACTCCCCGCATTTCAAAAAAACAACCCCTTTTGCGGAGTTTCTTGGAAATCCTATCCCAAAACCATGTAATCTTTGTGCATTGTGCACAATTTTTTCATCAAAGAAGCCCTCAAAAACCTTTTTCGGGCCCCCTGCCTTCCGGGCCGATTAAAGCTCACGGGGTTCGCATAACCCTTTTTCCTTGGCTTTGGCGAGTCCTTTCGCGTAAGTGTATTTGCAGCCGCAATACAGCTGATTATAGAGGGCATAATGGATCCTCATGTCGCGTCCGATATCGATTCCTTTGGCTTTTTTGAAATCGCTGAAGAAGTATTTCGTTTTGGCATGAGTCTTTGCGAGATCCACTCCGATGGCATTCAGGATCTGCGAGTCTTTTTGGCGGCTGATCGTCATCACGGTGGTGAAATAATCAAAGCCATTCTTCTCGGCGTAGTCATAGGCTTCGCCCATCCGCTTGCGATAGCAGATACGGCATCTCTCCCCTCCTTCGGGGGCAGAGGCCAGCGGTTCCAAATCCTTGTTATAGGCTTCGTTATCGTAAGGCGTGACGATAAGGCCAACCGCAAAACCATAGTCGCGCTTGAAATAGGCCAGGAATTTCTTCAATTCCTCTAAACGCCTCGAATATTCTGCGGAGGGATAGATGTTGGAATTGTTGAAATAGATCGTGACCTCGAAATGCGGGCATAAAAACGTAAGGGGGAAGCAAGAGCAGGGCCCGCAGCAAGCGTGCAGCAAAAGCGTCGGGTGTTTTCCTTCCGGAAGCGCCTTCAGTTCTTCTAGGCTCCGTTTGTAATAATTCACGTAATTCTGTGGCATTAATCCTCGAGGTTGTGGGAATAATCGTACTTCCCGTAAATGAACATGGCATCGCCGAAGCTGAAGAAACGGTACTGGTTGGCAATGGCGACCTGATAGCAATGCAGAGTCCATTTTCTTCCCATGAAAGCGGACACGAGCATGACGAGGGTGCTCTTTGGCAAATGGAAGTTCGTGATGAGCGCATCGACGGCTTTATAAGTGTAACCCGGACTGATGAAGATGGCGGTAGATTCGCGCGTCGCCACGAATTTCCCATATTTGCCATAGATCGCTTCCAAGGTTCTTACAGAAGTCGTTCCCACCGCGATGATGCGCCTTCCCTCGGCTTTGGCGAGATTTAGTCGCGTAGCGGCCGCTTCGTCCATTTCGAAGAGCTCGCTATGCATCACATGGTCTTTGGTGTCTTTGACTTTAACGGGGCGGAAGGTTCCTAAGCCAATGTTCAGGGTGATATCGATCACTTCGACGCCTTTGGCTTTGATTTTGTCAAAAAGCGCGTTCGTGAAATGAAAACCAGCCGTCGGAGCGGCCGCGCTGCCCGGAACCTTGGCATAGACCGTTTGATAGTCGTCGTTATTGGCGCACTGTTTCTTGATGTAGGGCGGAAGCGGCATCTGGCCTAATTTATCCAGCACCTCCAAGAAGATGCCTTCGTAATGAAACTGCATTTGGCGAATGCCTTCGGAGAGCGAGGCGACGCAGGTGCAAGTGAGCTCACCATTGCCAAAGGAGCAAACGGTGCCGACCTTGACCGAATGAGCGTTGCCGACCAAGCATTCCCAAACATCGTTTTCGAGCTGTTTCAAAAGCAGCACTTCCACGGCCCCTCCGGTGTCCTCTTTCTTGCCTAATAAGCGAGCGGGGATGACCTTGGTGTTGTTTCTCACCATGACGTCACCAGGTTTAAGATAGTCGAGAAGATCATAGAATTTCTTGTTTTCGATGGTTTTGTGCTCGCGATCCACCACCATCAAGCGGGACTCGTCGCGCTTCTCGAGAGGAGATTGGGCGATCAGTTCTTGCGGCAAAGTGAAATCAAATAAATCGATATCCATTTTTCAAAACCCTCTTTCGTCGCCGTATTTGGCGAGAACTTCTTTTTCATAATCCGCGAAACGGTCTTCTTGAATCGCTTTCCTGGCCCCTTCCACGATTCTCACCAAGAAGCGGATATTATGAATGGAATTAAGCCTTTTCCCGAATTCCTCTTGGCACATCTGCAGGTGATGAAGATAGGCTTTCGTGTAATGGGTGCAGGTCTCGCAATCGCATTCCGGATCCAAGGGCGTGAAGTCTTCTTTATACTGGGCGTCCTTGATGTTGATCCGACCTTGGCTTGTCATTAAGGCCCCATGCCGCGCGATCCGCGTTGGGAGGACGCAGTCGAACATGTCGACGCCCCGCTCGATCCCACCCAGGATGTAATCAAGGGAACCCACCCCCATGAGATAACGGGGCTTGTCGCTAGGGAGATAGCGCACCGCGTCGCTCACCATCTGGAAGCAGACGTCTTTGGGCTCGCCAATCGAAGTGCCTCCGATGGAATAGCCCGGGAAATCCATGGCGGCCAGCTCTTTGGCGGCTTTTTCCCTTAATTCCGGATAGGCACCGCCTTGAACGATGCCAAAAAGCGCTTGATCCTCTCGCTTGTGGGCTTGTAGGCCACGCGCGGCCCAGCGCAAGGTCCGAAGCGTGGAATCAAGGACATATTCGTGGGAACTCGGATAAGGAATGCATTCATCGAAAGACATGATGATATCGGCTCCTAAGGCCTCTTCGATGCCAATGACTTTCTCGGGGGTGAAAAGCTCTTTGTCCCCATTAAGGTCGTTGCGGAACTCAACCCCTTCCTCGCTGATTTTGCGCGAAGTCTGAAGCGAGAAGACCTGAAAGCCCCCGCTGTCGGTCAGAATAGGACCCTCGTAGTTCATGAAACGATGAAGCCCGCCTGCTTCGCGGATGATTTTCTCGCCCGGGCGAAGGTGGAGATGGTAGGTATTGGAAAGAATCACGCCCGCGCCCGTGGCTTTAATCTCCTCAGGGGACAGGCATTTGACGGTGGCCAAAGTGCCAACCGGCATGAACATTGGGACCTCGACATCCCCATGCCAGGTATGAAGAACGCCATATCTCGCGCCGGTTTGCTTATCGATGTGTTTGATTTCCAAATAAAAATTTTTGCTATTCATGCGCGGTAATTCTAAGACACCGGCGCTGGTATGGCAATTCACCATTTAAAATCGGAATGTCGCGTGGGCTTGATGGCGGCCCAAAAAGCCCTGTTTTTCTTGAGCAAAAGGAAAAGAACGTACCCCACCGCCATCACGATGGCCTCCCCCGCTGCCACATAGATCATGTTGACATAAAGAGGAAATAAATTGATTTGCAGAATCGAAAGTTCGCCCCCAACGATGACTCCGTTAAGCAAAATCGGCCAAAGCGTGGCCACCAGCAAACGATGCGAAAAATAAGCGATAAGGCAGTTGGCCAATAACGTCGCCAAGGTTCCGAAAAGAAGATCCCAAGGCGACCAGCTCGCAAGGTTGGAAAGAAGACAGCCTATCGTGAGGCCGACGATGAAGTCCGGACGAAAAAAACACAAAAGGGTCAAGATTTCGGAAAAGCGGAGTTCCAAGCCTCCATAACCTCCGAAACTGATGGGTCCCAAAACCACCGTTAAAACAAAATAGAGGGCGGCTATGATGGCATTATCGGCGATGACTCGCGTCAATTCGACGCTGGTCAGTTTTTTCTTTTTCTTCGGCTCAGGGGAACGGCTAGGTTCCGGGCTTTGATTGGTCATGAGGATGACCTCCTTGTTTTTTAGACGTGGTTCAGAGGAAGAACACGTTAAGCGGTTTAATTCGTCAGCTCAATTGAAATCCATCCAAGAATTCGGAACGGCATGGCCTTCTTCGTTGGCCTCGATGACGCCGGCAATCATGGGGGCGATCGAAATCACGTTGATGCCTTTGATATTCTGCTCGATGGAATTGGTAATGACAACATCTTCGATTTTGGATTTGAGAAGCCGATCGGCCGCCCCTTTGGAAAAAATCCCGTGCGTCCCGCCCACGAAGATCTTCTTAGCCCCATGAGCAAGCAAAGAATCCGCGCAAGCAAAGACGGTTCCCGCGGTATCGATGATGTCATCGATGATGATGCAGACTTTGTCTTTGACGTCTCCCACCACATTCACGACTTCGGCTTTATTCGGAATCGGGCGCCGCTTGTCGATGACGGCCAAAGCGCTGTCTGGCAGCTTCGAAGCAAGGCCCCTGGCCCGATGAATCGAGCCATGATCGGGAGAGACGACGCAAACCTCTTTGGTCGCAATCTTCAGTTTGCCTAATTTCTCGAGATAATACTGAGCAAAAAGATCGGTCGGAGATAACGCGTCGACGGGGCAGGAAAAAAAGCCTTGGATCTGAGGGGTGTGAAGATCCATCGTGATGACACGGCTAATCCCTGCGGTTTCCAGAAGGCTGGCCACTAATTTAGCGGTGATGGGCTCGCCTTCGCGGGTAATGCGATCCTGACGGCAAAAACCATAGTACGGAATGACCAAATTGATTTCTTCGGCTTTGGCGTTGCGCAGCCCATCGATGAAAATAAGCAATTCCATCAGCCGCTCGCTAACTGGCGAGGAAGTGCTCTGAATGACATAGACTTTCTTCCCACGAACCGAAACCAAAGGGCGCGCTAGCGCTTCGCCATCCGCGAAATGATCCACTTCGCTCGGGGAAAGCGGAATCTTGAGTTTTTGGGCGACCTCTTCCGCTAGGCTCGGATTGGCGGTTAATTTGAATAACAAAACCTTGCTCTCTTTTTCGTCCATGTTTAATCCATTATAAAGTATGGAATCTGCCAATGCTAATTTTCCAGTCGCCGGAATCGACGATAGATCTAAGAAAACAAAGGGTTATTTCGACTTTTCATTCAAGATTTCCGCTAAGCCGCCTTGGGCGGTTTCCTTAT
The DNA here is from genome assembly GCA_963722445.1 of uncultured Bacilli bacterium. Lineage (GTDB taxonomy): Bacteria > Bacillota_I > Bacilli_A > RFN20 > CAG-826 > UBA4951. The sequence goes on from CAVRMZ010000018.1 coordinate 16,314, forward strand.
AAGCCTGAGCCAAAGAATCCCCTGTCAGTTTCATCGCTTCGACAACGTTATCAAAACTGACTTGATTCCGCCGAAGCGGGGAAATGTATTTGGCATATAAAAAGGCATCGTAAGCCCGAAGAGCCCCCATGCCATTTCTTTCGATGCAAGGTATGATGACGTAACCATCGACGGGGTCGCAGGAAAGACCTAAGAAATGCTCCATCGCGCATTCGGCAGCGTACTCTTCTTGAAATAAGGAAAGACCCTTGATATCGCAAAGAGCCGCGGCCGCCATCGAAGAAGCGGTTCCGATTTCGGCTTGGCAGCCACCAATAGCCCCCGCGATCGAAGCGTTTTGCTTCACGATATTCCCAAAAATACCGGCGGCATACAAAGCGTCTTTGACTTTTTCAAAAGAAACGCCGCAATCGTGATACGCGTAGTAAAGGACGGAAGGAAGCACGCCGCTTGAGCCACAAGTCGGAGCGGTCACCACCTCTTCGCCGGAAGCGCTCGATTCACCAACGGCGTAGGCATAGCCGGAAATCAAGATCTCACGCTTGGCGTCGATATCTATGATGCCTTTGGCTTCCTTAATGATCTTGCCCGAAAAGCGCGGCCATCTCAGTTTAGGATTTCCGTCCGCAGGGATGAGGGAATCCGCCTGCAATCCGTTTTCAAGACATGCGAACATCCTTTTGAGGGAATCGCTTAAATAAGCGTCAATCGAAGGGTCTTCATAAAGAAGGCAGAATTCCTTCAAGGTTTTGAGATTGTGGCTTGCCATCTCGTTTTTGATCGAATTGAAGTCTTTGAAAGGATAAATGTCTTTTTCGATCACGGATAAATCATCAGGCGACGTAATCTCGCCCCCGCCTAAAGAAGCATAGTGACGCAAAAATACGCTGCGGCCTTTAGAAAAAGCCTCAAATGAAAGCGAAAGAGGATGCTCCACTTTCGTTTTTTCATCAAAGACAACCTCGGTTTTGATTGGGGCAAAAGCCCGAAGGATCGCAAAATCAGTTTTGTGGCCTTTGCCCGTCAAAGCCAATGAGCCATATAAAGTGGCTTTGATGGTATCAAAATCCAAACCGTCAATAAGACGACAAAAAGAACGGGCCGCAATCGCGGGGGCAATGGTATGGGAGCTCGACGGCCCAGGCCCGAAGCGGAAGAGTTTTTCAAGCGATTTCACGAGGATATTTTAACCTCTGTCAAAGAGAATTCATCAAAACTTCCCGAAAAATCCCAAATGCCCGAAGTTGTTATTACTTTATCTAGGGAGGAAGTTTATCATACTTACGTATGCGAACCATGCTCCTACTTTCCGCCTTGCCCGGCAGCGGCAAGACGACCTGGGCCAAGCAGTATCAGAAAACCCATCTTCACACTTTCATCGTTTCGAGCGACGAGATCCGAATCGAGTTCTTCGGGAAGGCCCAAAATTTCTCGAACGAGCCCAAGGTTTGGAATACCTTCCTTAATCGCTTGAATGAGTATTCCCAGAAATTCGATGACGTCACGATCATCGCGGATGCGACCAATCTCCAGAATAAATACCGCGTCATGTACACAAAACTCACGCCCTTTTTCGATCGGCATATTTTGGTTTTGTTCGATGTCCCCTATGGCATCTGCTGTTTCCAAAACAGACTCCGTTCCAAGGATTTGATCGTTTCAGACGATGCGATGGAACTTCTCCGCAAAGAATACGAAGAACCCACTTCAGAAGTTCTGAAGTTATTTGATTCCGTGATTGTGGTAAAGAACTTTCTTTCAAAGCAAGCCCAAGTCAAAGAAGCCAAAGACAATTTATAAAAGAAAAACCGATGGCCATCAGTCACCGGTTTTATTTTTTGAATTAGGCTTTTTTCGAAACAGATTTGCTTTTGGCATCCTTGCCTGTGGCAACGAAGAAGTAAATCGACCCTAAAAGGGCAGCCGCTCCGAGAATGATGGCCATGATATCAAACCCATAGCCGGACCAAGAAAGGTCTTTGCTGTTGAAATGGATATACATGCTCTTTTGCGAATCGATGAGCATATCCACTAGACCATAACTCAGAAGGCCACCGCCTAAGACCAAAACGGAAGTGCTGTTGAGAAAGCCCCCGGCAAGGAGGCCTTTGGCACCTTTTTTCTTGATCAAAAGAGAGGCCAAAACCTCAAGAACCGCGATGACAACGCCAACACCCGCGATAAGGCCAAGCAGGAGGTTAACCGCATGATAGCCAGTGAAAGAATTCTCGCCTTGGAGCCAATTAAGCAACAAATTGGAGATGACATCCAAGCCAAGGAACCCCGTCACGATGCCAGCCGCTAATGATAATGTGCTAAGAAGCGGAGTCTGATCACGTCCGTCATAAATACGGACCATCGGGATGTTCGTCGCGATGAGAAGCATGATCGCGATAATAAGGGCCATGATGATAACGAAGGCGAAGTTTTTGCTTTCGCCAAAGGCTGCCACATCAAAGAGAAGCACGCCTTGAAGAATGAAGAACACGGCGGTCACCCAACCTTCGGCGACGAAGAAGGTCAAACTCTTGACGACCGGCTCGTCATCGCTCGGCTTGATGATGCCTTTGATGGCATGGACGAGACCGAAAATGCTGAGGGTCATTAAGGAAAGGCCCAAAACAGCAAGTTCAAGGAAAAGGAAATAATCGCCGCTGATCGAAACGAAGTAATTGCTGTAGTTGGTGAAATACTCCGGAACGACGAAAACGCCGAAGAACATTCCCAAAGAGCCAAACGCCGCAATGATGATCGCGTGGAATAAGAAGCAAAGGGTTCTTGATGTGCTTTGATACTTCATAATTGACCTTTCAAGCCTCTTGCTTCAAAAATGAATGCTAGAGGCAACTTAATTATTTAAGTCTATCTTGTAAAGATAGTCAATGCGCTAAATGCGTCGACTGACGAATGCGAGCGAGATTTTCAAACCATCCAAAGCCGATGAGGTAATGCCGCCGGCATAGGAAGCGCCTTCCCCAAGGGGATAAAGACCTTTAAGATTGGCCTCTCCCGTTTCGTCCCGCGGAATCCGAACGGGCGAGGAAGAGCGCGTTTCAAAACCCGTCATCACCGCGTCCAAATCGTTGAAAAACGATTGTGTTCCCGCAAAAAGAGTTAAGGCTTCGGCTAATGATTTTGAGACAAACGGAGGCAGGTCTTTTGAAAGAGACGCCAGATAAACGCCAGGTTTGTAACTTGGAGCGACCGAACCGAAACCACCGGGCTCTTTTCCAGATAGGAAATCTCCGACTTTTTCGGCTGGCGCCAGATAAGCCTTCTCAGCGAGAAAGGCCTTTTTCTCGATGGTCTCTCGAAAGCGGAAGCCATCGAGAGGATCGCCTTTGAAATAATCCTCTGCTTTGACGTTGACCAGTAAAGCCGCATTCCCGTTAGAGGCATCGCGAGCGTGATCGCTCATGCCATTCGTGAGAACCGTTCCTTGCTCGCTTGAACTATTAATCACATAACCTCCAGGGCACATGCAGAAGGAATAGACGCTCCGCCCGCTGGATAAATGAACGACTGATTTGTATGAAGACGGGGGCAAATGCTTGCTTTGCGATCCATGATAATTCGCTTCATCGATTTCGCTTTGACGATGCTCAATCCTGACACCCAAAGAAAAATCCTTGGGCGCTAAAACCACTCCGCTCTTTTGCAAAGACAGCATCGTGTCAAACGGACTGTGACCAATTGCTAAGAAAACGGCTTCGGTATCGATTGTTTTCTCATTATGCGAAACATCGATATAGCGAACGCCAGACACCTTGCTTCCCGTTAAAATCAGCTGCGTGAATTTGCTTTCGAAAAGAACGTCGCCGCCCAAAGAAATGATTTCTTCGCGAAACTCTTGGGCGACCTTTTGAAGGTAATCGGTCCCAACGTGAGGCATCGAATCCGTCAAAATGTCTTTTTCAGCCCCGTGGCGGACGAATTCCTCCAAAACAAATTTGATGTTGGCATCATTAACGCCCGTATTGAGTTTGCCATCGCTGAAAGTCCCAGCCCCGCCTTCGCCATAGCAAACGTTGCTTTCAGGATTAAGAATTCCTTTGTCCCGCAAAACATCGACGTCTTTAGCTCTTTCTTCTGCTTTTTTGCCTCGCTCAAGGACAATTGGTTTTAAACCGGCCCGGGCCAAAACGAGGGCTGCAAAGATGCCAGCCGGACCAAAGCCCACCACGACTGGGCGGTAGGATTTTGTCGCATGGGGTATCACAAGGGTCGGCGCTTCTTTATAAGGCTGAACATTGCGGCCCGAGACATAATGTCCGACTTCAATAGCGGCGCTATAGACAAAAGAAACCTCGCCCTTTCTAGAATCGACGGATTTTCGGAGGATTTTGTAGGAAAACTCCGAAGTATCAAGCCTAATTTCTTTGGCAATTTTGATCCTAAGATCAGCTTCGGTGTGGTCAACTGGCAACTTTAGATTGATTACGATGAATTTCATAATTCCCTCACTATCATTAGGGCGCTCATTAAGGCCCAAGAAAGATTAAAACCGCCGCAATTCCCATCGATATCCACCATCTCGCCCGCAAAATAGACGCCTTTTTCACGTTTAGATTGGAGGCAAGGATCAATTTCTTGTAACGACACGCCGCCGATGGTCACCTGGCTGTTTTCAAAAGGATAGGGCTCCTTAACGCTATAGACCAAGTTTTTAATGGCCTTAGCGATTTTAGGCACGTCGGTTTCGGAATGGGCTCGCAAAAGAATATGGCGAAGAAGCGCATCTTGAAAATAGGCTTTAAGAAAAAAAGAAGGATTGGTTTTTTGATCTTTCGTGAGATGATCGGCCAAATCCTTTTCTGAAAATCCTGGCAATAGATCAAGATGAAGTTCGGCCCCTTTGGCGGCGTTAATCCGAAGAAGGGCGCTTTCGGCATTGAAAATGACAATGCCAGAAATGCCATCGTCCTTATACAAAACTTCGCCCATTTCCGAAAAAACGGTCTTGCCCGAAACCACGGCCTCGACTTTGGCTTCATGGCGAAGGCCCACCAAGGGTTTGATGTCCTTATCAAAAAGCTTTAAAGGGGCAAGGCCAGGCCTAAGTTCTTCAATCGCGTAGCCGTGTTTCCTAAGAATGGGGAAAAAGGATCCGTCGCTCCCTAATTTTGGGGTGGATTCCCCCCCGACAGCCATAATAAGTTTGTCAAATAAAGGAAGTTTGCCTTCCTTGGTCGAAAGGGCAATCCTATCTTTCGTCATCTCGTAATCGCTAACGCGGGTGTTGAGAACGAAATGAACGTTGAGACTTTGGCATAAATCCGATAAAAAGCCAACAAAAGACGAGGCGCTGTAATTAAGAGGATAGACATAGTCCCCGTCTTCGAGAACTTCAAGGCCCCAATTCGATAAAACTTTTTTTAAATCAGAATAAGGATACAAAGAAAGAACTTTGCCCATATATTCAGGATGGTTATAAGCCCTGGCAGCCAAGGATTTATTGAGAAGATTGCAGTGCCCGTTTCCGGTCGCGTAAAGCTTGCGGCCGATCTTTTCGTCTTTCTCAATCACATAAACATCGTTGGCCAAATTCTTCTTTTTAAGAAGGATGGCACAATAGAGGCCGCTCGCCCCACACCCGATGATTGCGATTTTCATGGCTATATCTTAGGCGCAATGGATAGATAAAAGAAGAAAAGGCGAAAGAAAAGCGCCCTTTGAGGACGCCCATCTTTTATTTGACGAGATAATTTTTCAATTCCCAGGTCGTAACTTGGGTGCGATATTGATCCCACTCAATCTCTTTAGCTTCGAGGTACTTGCTGTAAGTATGTTCGCCTAAGACCTTGAGCATTAAGGGGTCGGCCTTGAAGCAAGAGATGGCTTCATGGAGGTTATCCGGCATCGAAGGAATGCCTTGGGCATCCCGCTGATCTTGAGTTAAAGAGAAGATGTTATCGTAGACCGGCTTGATCAGTTGATCTTCTTTGACGGTCTTAATGCCATCGAGTCCGCAAGCCAAGATTACGGCCAAAGCGAGATACGGATTGGCAGCCGCATCGACATTCCGAATCTCGGTGCGCGTGGATTGGCCTCGGGTAGCCGGAATACGGATCATTGAAGAGCGATTGGCATCGCTCCAACAAACATAGCAGGGAGCTTCATAGCCAGGAATCAGCCGCTTGTAAGAGTTCACAATCGGGTTGGTAAGAAGCGCGAATCCACGAGCGTGCTTAATGATTCCGCTAATCCATTTACGGCAGACAAGCGATAATTTCATCGGATCCTTATCATCGAAGAAAATGTCTTTTCCCGTCTTATCGGCCAAAGAACAATTGGTGTGCATGCCCGAGCCGTTGATGCCGGCCACTGGTTTTGGCATAAAGGTCGCGAGGTACCCATATTTATGGGCAACAAAGCGGACAACTTGTTTGAACGTTTGGACGTTATCGCAAGCTTCCACGACATTAGCGAAACGGAAATTAATTTCGTTTTGTCCCGGAGCCACCTCGTGATGAGCCGTCTGAATCACAAAGCCAAGTTTCTCAAGCTCAAGGGCGATATCACGACGGACATACTCCCCACCATCGACTGGGGATAAATCGAAGTAAGAAGCCTGATCAATAGGATCAAGAATCGGATTCCCCTTATCATCAAGTTTGAAAAGGAAGAATTCCGGTTCAAAGCCAACGTTCAAAGACGCAAAACCAGCATCGTTCATCTCGATAACGACTTGCTTAAGAATGAAGCGAGGATCCCCAATGAAGGGTTTCCCATAGGAAGTATAAACATCGCAAATGAGACGCCCTATTTTGCCATGGCTGCTATCTTCAAACCCCAAAACCATCCAGGTGGATAAATCCGGGCGGAGATACATGTCAGCTTCCTTGATGCGAACGAAACCTTCGATGGAAGAACCATCGAACATGATTTGGTTATCAAGAGCCGCCTCAAGCTGTCCGACTGCGATTTCCACTGCTTTGATGGTCCCGAGAATGTCCGTGAATTGAAGACGGACGTATTGAACGTTTTCCTTCTTTGCAATCTCCAAAATATCCTTTTTAGTGTACTTTGGCATGTTACTTCTCCTTTATTAAATAAATAACGAAAAAATTATCGTTCCTTTTGGAAATGATTCAACAACAAAATCGTTTAAAAAATATAGAAGTAGATTTTATCGGATGTTTATGCATTAAAAATTTGGAGTAAAAATATATTTCTAATCAAAATACATTATTTTGAGGAATCGGTTTTTGCTTCAATTGCCTTAAAAGTAGCTTCTGAAATGACGTGTTCAATCTTGCAGCAATCCTCTTCGGCTGTCCCAGAAGGAACACCAATTGACGTTAGATATCGGCATAAAACTTTGTGCCGGTGAAAGACCTGACTCCCAATCCGCCTCCCTGCCTCCGTAAACTTGATTTCACCATAAGGTTCTTTTTCGATATATCCCAAAGCTTTTAATTCGTTAGCCATTTGGGTAGCCGCTGGCTTTGAAACTTTCAGAATTGACGCTAAGCCAGTTATTCCCAAAACTTTACCGCTTTCTTGTAGCATCAAAAGCGCTTCAAGATAATCTTCGATAGAACGCGACCTTTTTTTCATATCTTTAGTTTACTCCTTATCCAGGTTTTTCAAGTAAGGCGTTTTCGGTATTGCCAGTTTCAAAAACCATAACTATATTATTAGGCGGAAGTTAACCCAGGTTAACATTCCAGGAGGCAGATATGTCAGATCCAGATGTAACAGAATTTCGCCAGAACCTAAAACCTGGCGATCACGGCCATCTTAGTGACTTGAAGAAGGGCCAGGTTGCCATTGTTCTTGATTTTCATAATGATAACGCCGCTTTAAGACGCCATCTCTTGGATATGGGGATTACCAAAGGCGTCGTTATTGAAGTTAAAAAAATAGCGCCCTTTGGAGATCCGGTAGATATCAAACTTAGAGGTTATGAATTAGCCATAAGACATGATGATATGAAAGGAATCGATATTCAGGTTCTAGGCGATGGCAATGGAAAATAAAGCCAAAACCATTGGGCTGGTAGGTAACCAAAACGCTGGAAAAACAACCCTTTTTAATGCCTTAACCGGAATGAATGCCACGGTCGGAAACTGGCCTGGCGTTACCATCGAAAGAAAAGAAGGCTTTATCAAGGGCGGAAAGGATCTCGTCCTTGTTGATACTCCGGGGGTCTACTCTTTATCCCCTTATACCGATGAAGAAAAAGTGACCCGGAAATTCTGCCTTGAATCGCGTCCCGACATTGTAATTAACATCATCGATGCGACGGCTTTAGAACGTTCCCTCTATCTCACGACTCAATTAGCAGAACTCAATACTGACGTCATCGTGGCCCTCAACATGGTCGATATCCTTGAAACCAACGGGATCACGATTGATGACCAAAAATTGGAAGAGGAGTTGGGACTGACCGTTATTCGCATTTCCGCCAAGACCGGAGAGGGCATCGATAAACTCATCTCAACGATTCGCGAAAACAAATATCGCCACAATCCTCATATAAAAATATATGCAGGCGATGTTCAAACCGAAATTGATCATATTGAAGGCGATCTCAACACCGAACTCGAGGAAGCCCACAATCCAAAGTTTGCGGCCGTAAAGGTTTTCGAGCGTGATCCTTACTACAAAGCTCTCGATAATACTTCTACCGAAAACGAAATTAAGGCCATCGAAGCTTCTTATGAAATGGATTCAGAACAAATCATCGCCGACCAACGTTATGATTTTGTCACTAAGGCTAAGAACGGCTGCTGCACCGAAAGAATCATGCCGGAATCCATAACGGACAAACTCGACAAGGTGTTTCTCAATAAATGGTTATCCTTGCCAATCTTCGTTGTGATAATGGGTCTCGTTTATTTCTTATCGGTCGGATTAGTCGGAAGTCTCACCACGGATTTCATTGATGGTTTGTTCAATGGCTCAACTTCAATTTCGGTTTTTGGATTTCAAATACCCTTTGTTTGCAAAGGGTTGGGCCCTTGGATTGGACAGTTAATTACCTCTAGCGGAGGTTCCGTATGGAGCGCCGATTTGCTCCAAAATGGCGTTATCGCTGGAATCTCCGCTGTCATCAATTTTCTGCCTCAGTTGATTGTCCTCTTTTATTGCATGGCTTTTCTTGAGGCCTCTGGGTACATGAACCGGATTGCTTTCTTTTTGGACAAAATATTCAAAAAATTCGGACTATCCGGGAAATCGATTATTCCTTTTATCGTCGGAAGCGGTTGCTCGGTTCCTGGCGTCATGAGCGCCCGCACCATCGAAAGCGAGAAAGAACGGAACACCACCATTCTTTTAACCCCGTTCGTTCCTTGCTCGGCCAAACTTCCAATCATCGCTCTTTTATCCAGCATCATCTGGCCAGCCTACGGATGGGTCGTTGCCTTAAGTGTTTACATGTTGGCCATTGTTATTATTTTGATCACGGCGCTTTTAATTAAACGTTTCTCCAAAACCAAAGAAAACACTGCTTTCATCACCGAGCTTCCAGCCTACAAACTTCCTAAGCAAAAAGATTCTTGGCGTGAGGTTTGGGATAAGTCCTTTGCGTTCATCAAAAGGGCTGGATCCATTATTTTCTTATGCTCTTTGGCCTTGTGGCTTTTGACCCGTTTCGATTGGACATGGCGATATGTTGGCCCAACAGATCTTTCCGCGGAGGCCATAAACTCAGGTTCTTTGATTGACCAATCGATGTTGGCTGGGATCGGCAGGGTTATTGCCTTCATCTTTATTCCAGCCTGGGGCGGGAACTATTCGTGGGGATTGACGGTTTCGGCCATTCAGGGCCTAATCGCCAAGGAACAAGTGGTTTCTTCTTTGGCCATTATTGCCGGAACCTCCGCAAAAGACATTTCGACTTCGGCGGCTTTTGGCTTCTTTAATGTCAGCAATGGGTTTCCCGCAGTTTGTTCCGCTTATAGTTTTATTGTCTTTAACTTGTTTAGCGCTCCTTGCTTCGGCGCTTTGGCGGCCATGCGAAAAGAACTCGGGAGTACTAAAAATTTTATTAAGGCTATTTCAATTGAATTGGCCTGGTCCTTCAGCCTTTCAACCTTGATTGGACTGATTGGCTGGAGCTCCACCGGCTATAGCACCAAGGGAGTCAACATCACGGAAGGATGGGCCACTTCCGGAGCCTCTGGAAGCTATGTTGAGGTGGCGTGGGTCGATGGCGCTGTCCTTATCGTGGTTTTGCTTCTTGTAGCCTTAGTGGTCTTCTTCCATTTTATTAAACCCCGGATCACCCATCAGCCCATCGGCTGCGAAGACGAGCCCAATCGCGGCACTCGCTTAGTCAAGGCATATCACAAGGCTAAGGCTCAAGAAGAAAAACAAAAATCCGAAGAAGAAAAAGACAATTCGAATATCCAAAAGTAGACACTGGAAGCGTTTTCACCCGGGTTTTAAAGGAAAATACTAATTTCCGGAATATATTTTTAACGTAATGAAAAAACTCGTTTTTGTTTGTGGCCCCGCAGGGATTGGCAAAAGTACCTTCTGCCGGCAATACGCCCAAAAGCACCCTGAAGAAAACGTCAAAATCGTTTCAAGCGACGAAGAAAGAAAAAAGATTACGGGAAGCTATCTTTTGTTCCCGCCCAATAAAGACATGCATCCCGTTTATATGGGGATGGTCAAAAATGCCACTGCTCTTTTCGCTAAAGAAAAGAACGTTACCATCCTTCTCGATACAACGATGCTCACAGATGAGAGAAGAAATTTCTTTTTGAATCATCTCCCGAACTTTGACGAATATTGGATATACCTTCTTAAACTTCATGATTGGAGCATTTGTTTAAAGCAAAACCAGATGCGTCAAAAAGAAAAATGGGTTCCGGAAGACGTCATTGAAAACATGATTAAGAGATATAAGGATCCTAAACCCGACACAGTCTCGAAGTTTTCCAAAGTCGAGACGGTTTATATGGATAATCCAAAAGATTAGTTCGTTCTAAAGAGTGTTTTTGTTGCAAAGAAAGCGACTTAGTTATTCTTTTGGGGCCTTAAAGATAAATAGTTTTCTGGTGACGTAATTGTAGACCAACGAGACCGCTGTCTTGAGGCAAAAGATGGCAACATATACCCAAAAGGCAATTCCCCCGGTTTTAAAAAGAGAGCTAAAAGAAACCTTAGTAATATTCGTGTCAAGATTTAACGTTGGCCAAGCCATGTTGCAAATCAAAATATCAAGTTCCTGGATTCCAATGCCTATCAACCAGCCTCCAACGCCAAGCAAGATAAAAATCCAAAAAGATTTTTGATTGTTTGTGTTAATGTTTTTATCGACGTTTTTAAACACGTAAATTCTTGAAAGAACAAAATTTACAACCGAGCTTATCAAAAAGGAAATGGTTCCGGAGATGGCAAACGCCAAATAAAACCCCCATGAAGAAATCGTCGAAAGGTTATTGGCAAATATTTCAAGGAAAAGAAAAGAAATTCCGAAATCGATAATCGTGCACAAAGCGCCAATAATCGCAAAACGAATGATTTCATTCAAACGGTTTTTATTTCGTTTTTCTGCTTTTTCTTTATCTGAAACAAAAGTTTCATCGATTTTAGAAGAAAGATTTTCGTCAATTTTCGGTTCGTTCTTTTTTTGGTTTTCCATGGATTTATATTACCATTCCAGGAAGTTCCTTTCTTTATAGTTCGTCGATTTCTTTGAGATAGTCCTCTACTGAAGCATCGGAAGGCATACGCAAATCACCGCGAGGAGACACCGCCACGGTGCCAACTTTAGCGCCGTCAGGAAGACAGCTTCGCTTGAACTGGTTATGGAAGAACCTAATGAAGAATTCGCGGAGCCATTTTTTGATGGTTGCGTCATCATAGGCCCCTTTATAAGCGTTTTGAGCCAAGTAATAGAGTTTGGTTGGCCTAAAACCGAATCTTAGGAAATGGAAAATAAAGAAATCATTCAGTTCGTAAGGCCCAATCTTGTCTTCGGTCTTTTGGGCGATGTTTCCGTTTTTATCGGTAGGCAAAAGCTCAGGGGAAATCGGGGTCGAAACAATGTCATCAATTGATTCTGAGGTTTCAGGATGAAGAATGGCATATCCTTCGCAAAGATAACGGACCAAGGTCTTCGGTATTGAAGCGTTGACCCCATACATGGACATATGATCCCCGTTGAAGGTCGTCCAACCAAGGCAAAGCTCGCTTAAGTCACTGGTCCCAACCATCAAGGCCCCTTCGTCGTTGGCCAAATCCATCAAAACCTGAGTCCTTTCACGAGCCTGGGCGTTTTCATAAGCCACATTGATATTATTTAAATCATGCCCGATGTCCGAAAAATGGGAAACGAGAGTCCTCTTTATGTTGATTTCTTTAAAAGAAACCCCTAATTCATTAGACAATTTCTTGGCATTGGCATGAGTTCGTTGGGAAGTCCCAAAAGCCGGCATCGAAACCGCAGTGATTCCCTTAAGGTCGTAATTCAAATGTTTGAAAGCTTCCACCGTCACAAGAAGGGTTAAGGTCGAATCAAGCCCGCCTGAAACACCCACAAGGGCCTTTTTGACATGAATCGTTTCAAGCCGTTTGACCAATCCCATCTCTTGGATTTTTAAAATAAGATCCACCCTTTTTAAATCAATCCCTTCCCCTTCAGGAACAAAAGGATTCATCGAATAGTGTCTTAAAAGATTTTGAGGCCTGTTTAAAGGCATGGAAAAACAAACCGCCTCAAAGTTATCAAGGCCTTCGTTTCCGAAAGTCGTCATTTTGATTCTTTCGGCGGTTATTTTTTCTAAATCAATTTCCGACGTCGCCTTCTTCATTTCGAATAAAGGGGTTTCTGCAAGCATTTTTCCATTTTCAGCGATAAGATTGTGCGAGCC
>CAVRMZ010000019.1:0-25776 GCA_963722445.1 uncultured Bacilli bacterium
AAAACATCACCGGGGTGAAGTATGGAACCATGTTATTGGCCGTCGCTCCGGAAAGCCATGAGAACATCCCCAACATGATGCTGACCCAGTTCTTCTCGGCGTTCGCCAGTTTCGTTTTGGGCATGCGCTTATTGAGCCAGCAGAAAGTCGCTATCGAGACGATCACCGTCCATGGCGGCTTGTTCAAAACGCCGGTCATCGCTCAAAAGGTCTTGGCTTCGATTCTGAACGAGGCGATCGAAATGAACGATATGGCCTCGGAAGGCGGGGCTTGGGGCATGGCCCTCTTGGCCCTGTACATCCGCTACCGTAAGCAGATGTCGTTCCCGCGTTTTCTGGAGAATGTCGTCTTCAAGGATTCCAAGAAAACGAAGGAGGAACCCGATCAGGCGATCCATCAGAAATTCGTCGCGTTCCTCAGCGCCTATGAAAAATGCCTGCCAATCGAAAAATCTCTTGGAAAGGAGATGAACGCCATATGCTCGAGCAAATGAAAGAACTCGTCTTTCGGGCCAACCTCTTCCTCTATGAAAAAGGCTTGGTCGTCCTTACTTGGGGAAACGCTTCGGCCATCGATAGGAAAAAAGGACTTGTCGTCATCAAGCCAAGCGGAGTCCCGTATTCATCGATGGTGTCTTCTGACATGGTCGTCGTCGACATGTCGGGGAAAATCGTGGAAGGAAGCCTCCGTCCTTCTGTCGATCTCCCAACCCATCTTGAGCTATACCGCCACTTTCCCGATATCGGTGGAATCATCCACGATCACAGTTGCTTTGCGACCGCCTTTGCCCAGGCGAAAAAAGAGATCCGACCCTTCGGAACCACTCAGGCCGATTCCTTCGATGGGGTTATCCCGTGCACGCGGAAGCTTCGCCCTCGGGAAATCAAAAATGAGTATGAGAAGAACACCGGGGCGGCCATCGTCGAAAGGTTTCGGAAAGACAATTATCTTTCCAAACCCGGCTGTCTCGTGGCCAGCCACGGGGTCTTCGCTTGGGGGTCGGACGCGACAAAAGCCGCTGAAAACGCCTTGATTATCGAGGAATGCGCGGAAATGGCCTATCTGACGATGAATCTGAATCCTTCCATAGAGCCAATCGATCAATGCCTCATCGAAGAGCACTATCTGCGCAAACACGGGAAAAACCCGGCATACGGGCAAGGAGATAAAAAATGAAGAAGGTTTACTTCGTTACGGGAAGCCAGGACCTTTACGGCGAAGAGGTGCTTCGCCAGGTCCAAAAAGACGCTCAGTCGATCGTGGATTTCCTCGCGGCCCAAGCGAAGGACTGCGCGGAGATCATCTGCCAGCCCGTCATCCGGGACGGCGAGGAAGCCAAGAAGATACTCACCGCCGCGACCAGCGACGAAGATTGCATTGGGGTCATCGCTTGGATGCATACTTTCTCTCCGGCCAAAATGTGGATCAAAGGCCTTCAGAGGCTGCAAAAGCCCCTTCTTCACCTTCACACCCAAGCCAACGAGAGACTTCCTTATTCCTCCATCGACATGGATTTCATGAATCTGAACCAATCCGCTCACGGCGACCGCGAATTCTCCTTCATCCTCAAACGGATGAAAATTCAGCATGAAATTGTCGTCGGCTATTATCAGGACCCCGAAGTCATCGCCAAGATTCGGCAATTCGTTGAAGTCGCAAACGCTTTAAGTTTCTCCAAAAACCTCAAAGCCGCGATGTTCGGAAGCAATATGCGCGAAGTCGCGGTTACCGATGGCGACCGGGTCGAAAGCCAGATTGCCCTCGGTTGGGAAGTCAATTACTACGGCCTGGGAGACGTCGTCGATCTTATCTCAGGCGTCACCGCAAAGGAAATCAGCGCAAAGGTGGAGGAATATCGCAATAAATACTTATTTGACGACAAAGACCTTAATGCCATCAAAGAGCAAGCGCGCTATGAGATCGCACTCGAGAAATTCATCAGAGCGACCAAAGTAAATGCGATCACTGACAATTTCCAAGATTTGCATGGTTTGCGTCAACTGCCAGGCCTCTCGGTTCAGAATCTTATGGCCAAAGGCTTGGGATTTGGCCCCGAAGGCGATTATAAGACAGCCTGTCTCAGCGCCGTCTTGATGAAAATGGCCGAAAAACGCAAAGGCGCCACAGGCTTTATCGAGGACTACACCTACGATCTCCGAAAAGGAGAAGAACTGGAGCTTGGCTCCCATATGCTCGAAGTCTCGCCTGTTTTCGCCGCCAACCAGCCCAAAATCGAAGTTCATCCGCTCTCGATCGGCGGGAAAGAGGATCCGGCCCGTTTGGTTTTCGATGGCCAAAGTGGGAAGGGAATCCAAGTTACGATGGTTGATTTAGGGGATCGTTTCCGCTTGATCGGAATGGAAATACAACTCGTGAAAGCTCAAATAATGCCTAAGCTTCCCGTTGCCCGATTGATGTGGAAAATTCTTCCAGATTTCAAAAAGGGACTGTCCTTTTGGTTAGAGAATGGAGGTGGTCATCATTCAGTCATTTCAACAGCTCTGACTTTGGATGACATTGAATTGTTCGCCAAATTAGCGGACATTGAATTCGTCAGACCCTAGTCGAGTCACTTGCCGGCCCTTCCGCGCTGGATCGTTTCGTCAGAAAACGAAATCGCGGAAAATCCTTTGAGGAGAAATCATGAAAAAAGGAAAAATAAGCAAAACGCTCTTAGCGTTGTTTATCACGATGGGAGCCCTATTCATCAGCATGTTTGGAACTTCAATGGTCCAAACGAACGCCTATACCGTCGATGAGACGACGTACACCTTGACCTTGAAAGATCTTGGCGACAAGATGCGTGACAACATGGCGGACAACGGAAGAACCGTCAAGATCCTCTTCACTGAGGACACCACTTATCAATTCTGCTTCACTACTTACATACCGAAAAACGCGACAAAAAATACCCCCGCCCCAGTCGTGATCGGGGCTCACGGATACAACAACAGCAAGGAGATGCAGTTATCGAACATCACCGAACTGTCGCGTCGTGGCTTTGTGGTGATCGTTCCAGATTTAGCCGGACATGGTCGCTCCGACATCGAGATCGACACCAATACAGGCGGCACGCAGGGCATGCTTGCTGCCGTCCAGTATGCGATGACGATGAGTTGTGTCGATCCGATGAGGATCGGCATCACCGGCCATAGTGCCGGAAACCTAATGTGCTCCAATACTATTAAACTCGTCAACACAGCCGATGCGACGTATCGTATCTCCGCTTTCTTCTGCCCCGCTGGGACCATCGCTGCTTTGTTCACGATGTCCCAGCCTGATCTCATCTTCGGCGTGGCGGCTGGAAAGTACGATGAACTTGATACCTACTATTTCAAAACGTTTGATTTTCTGAAACAGCCGTCAGCCGTCATGATGGTCAAAATGGTCTACCCCGCTTTTAGCGGAATCGAAGTTCCAGAAGGACAATGGTTCACGGCGGCCGGACCTGTTGCTACCCCGGCAAACGGAGCCAGCCTTGGCGTCAGTAGCGCCATCGTGCTCTACAATCCGCCGATAACCCACGTGGGTGGCACTTTCTCGACAATCGCCACCCAATACACCGTCGACTTCTTCTATACGGCCTTCGGCGTTCCGACCGGAGCGACGTATCTATCCGGTGGCTATCAGATTTGGATCATCGGCGTGGTCTTTCAGCTTATCGGCCTGCTTGCCTTCTTCGTTTCGATCTTCGTCGTCGGAGCCAGCCTTCTGAAGACCAAGAGCTTCGCCGATCTCAACGGCTTTGCTCGTCCGCAGAAAGAGCTCCCTTCGATCAAGAGTTGGAAAGAATGGGTTCCGATCGTCGTTACCTTCGTACCCCTCATCCTGTTCCCGTTCTTCATGTATTTCACCTGTTACAATCAAGGAACCGCTTTGTTCAATACCTCGGTGTATTCGATGCCGAATATCAATGGCATCGCTTGGTTCACCCTCGTCTGCGGCCTCTTCAGTTTGCTCATGCTCTTCGTTAATATGCTAGCCAAGAAACTTTGCCATCTGAAAGACGGGACCGTCGTCAGCAATTCGTGGGCCCCGGCCAAAATGGAAAGCCTCAAGAAGTTCCTGAAGACGTTGTTATTCTCCGCCATCGTCGTGGCCTTGATCTACATTCCGTGCCTTATCGCCTATTACGGTTTCGACATGAATTTCGGAATTGCCGTCTACAACGTCGGCATCCCGCGGTATCAATGGCTCCCGACGATCCTGTTCCGCTATCTGCCGATGTGGCTCATCTTCATGGTACCGAACGCCATCCTGAACGCCGGCTTTCGCTACAAGGAAATCCCGGAGTGGGCCTCGACCGCTTTTTGCGCCGTTGCCAACCTCTTGCCAATCGTCTTGCTGATTTGGATCAATTACACCGTTTTGACAACAACCGGCCAGACTTATTACACCTTTGGCGATCCGACGATCATGGTGTGGAATTTGCTCCCGCCGATGATTCTCGCTGCGATTGCCGGCCGGTATTACTACAAGAAGACGGGAAACGTTTGGGCCGGCGCGATGATCACCGCCACGGTGATGACCATCATGGCTTGCACAATCACTCGTCATACTTCTGACACCATGTTCACGTATTGATGGACGCGTCTTGCTAAGCAAGCGCCCCCTCGATATTGCGTAGGGATCTGATGCCCTGTGCAAATGCCGCAGACATCAAACGGCTGCTTTCCCAAAAGAACGGCAGCCGTTTTTCATTGTCATGATAATGACTGAATATGCGAATTCGCTAATGTCGGCTGCCACCTCCGGTGATGGCCCGATTGCTCGATGCCTTGCTTGCGCATTGCGAAAGGGCAGGGCGACCTAGCGAAAGTAGTCCTACTCACGAAGCGGCAGGAGATGTTCATGCGCTCGTGGTACTGGAAGAAATGCCAGACGAGGGCTGTCGTGGTTCGGCTGGACAGCGTTTTGACACTTGGGCTGAATGCAGAACGTTATGAAAAATGCTGAGGATCTGTTTTAGACTTTTCCTCCTGGGAAAGCCGCGCCGCATTTCTTTATCCGCAATTCATTCACGGTTTATTCACAGTGAAAAATAAAAACCTCGATTTCTCGAGGTTTTTTGTTCGCTGGTGCGGAAAATGAGCGTCATCCCGCCTTCTGCGCGTTAATGCGATACCCTGCGAATGACTGCGATTGGGCGTTTTAGCGGGGATTTTGGACCCAATTCCTGCTCTGGCCTGCGATACCCTGCTCGTTAATGGTCTTTTTATGGGAGAATTATGCACCGCCGCGCCCGCGTCGCTCGCTCGAAAAAATCATCGTCAACGAACCCATCCGGGCATCCTTTTCCTTCCTGGGCCTCTTGGCCTTCGGGAGGGAGAAACGCATTTCGGGCGGGGCCTCACCAAGGCGTGGGGATCCCGCCGACGTAGCGCCAGCGCCCCTCCTGCTCGGACTCGCCGTAAAAATAATAGGCCGCGCCACCGTTCCAGTTCCTTCCCAGGCTGATGGAATCCGGCGATTCCGCCTCGAGGAAGATCCTCAGGCCGCCCGAGCAGGACGAAAAGGCGTCGTAGCCGACGCTCTGGACGCTCTTGGGGACGATAACCGAGGGGAGCGAGGAGCAGCCGACGAACGCCAGCTCGCTGAGGGTCAGCAGGCCGCTCGGGAGGCTGACGGAGGCCAAGGCCGAGCAGTACGCGAATTCCATGCTGAAGATCGTCCCGACTTTGGACGGGACGCTGACGGACGCCAGCGACGAGCAGCCGAAGAACGTCGCTATCCCGAGCATGACGACGCTCTCGGGGATCGAAAGGGATGGCAGGGACGAGCACCCCTCGAACGCGTAATCCCCGATCCAGGCGATCGTGCTTGGCATGCCGACCGACGTCAGCGAAGAGCAGTCCAGGAAAGCCGCCGTCCCGATGGACGTCACGGGCAGGCCGGCGTATTCCTCCGGGATGTCCGCCTCCGTCGCCGACTTGTCGCACCCCGTCACCTCGGCGTAAGCCCCGCCGGAGGAGGCTTCGATGGTCAGCGGGCCGCCGTATTCGCCGGACGGGGACGATGAGGGTGATGGCTCCGAGGACTCCGGCCGCTCGGAGGAGTAAGCGGAAGAGGCCTCGGAGGCCGCCTCCGAGGCGCCAAAGGAACCGCGGGCGTCGGCGCAGCCGCCCAGCGCGGAGGCCGAAAGCGCCAGAGCCCAGGCGAACATCGCTGCCGTTTTCACGTTTCTCATGTTATATATTCCCCTTTGGGCCGGCTCACGCGGCGATGGAGAGGGCCATGCTTTGGCCTTGGAGGGAGAAGATCCCGTCGGTCGCGAAGAATAGGTCCATCCCGTCGGGGCGGCTCGAGTAGGTCCCGGCCGAGGCGCGGGACGCCCCGTCCTCGATTGAGAAGGCCTTCCCATCGCCGAAGGAGAAGACGATGTCCTCGCCCCCGTAGGACCCGAAGAGCTTGTAGGTGAAGACGGAGGTCCGGCCCGCTTCGTCGGGGCTGGTCAGGAAATCGAGCCTGACGCCTAGGCCGGTGTTGCAGAAACTGGTGTAGTAGAACAATTTGGCGTCCAGTTCCTCGCCGCCGATCGCGGACCCGGTCACGACGCAGGACGACCCGTCCCAAGAGGGGTCGCCGGTGTTGTTGAGGGAATTTTTCATGGTGAAGGAATCGTCCGCGTAGGAGAAGGCGCCGGAACTGACGCGGCTGAGGAGCCACTGGCTCTCGCTTCCGCCCTCCGGCGTCATGAAAAGTTCGCTGTAAAAAAAGTTGCACACGGCCGGAACAAAAACGCCGTTGACCACGATCTTTCCGTAACAAAGGCTGTCTTGCGCCCCCTCGGCGTAGACGATCAGCCGCCCGTCGCCGGACGACCACGCGGTGTTTTTGGTGAAGAACGAGTCAAACCCGATGGTGCACGAGGAAAGCGAAAGAACAATGCCTAAACCGCCGATAACCCTGCCACACATCCGTCTAAAGAAGGGTTTCGCAAACGAGGCCGAAACCAATCTGTGTAACAAGCGCCCCTTGCCGATCATGTTTCCATTATCTTTCGAACCATGGGATTGTCAATGCTTAGAAACTGAGCGAAGCCCTATGATGGCCCAGAACAAATCTCCTTAATCTCCGATCAGCCGCGCAGAGGGGCAGGACGACGGGCGGAGCGGGTTCATTGACCGTAATTTCGAAGGCAGACAAAAATGATCAAATGGTGCATAATTCTCCCATAAAAAGACCATAAACGCGACGGGATTCGAAATTGATGAAGGCTAGGCCACCACTGGCTCTATTGGTCTCAAACCCATGGTGGAACGCGGATTTCGCTTTCCGATTGCAGGCCTTTTTAGGTTTCAATAAAATAAAAACCCCGATATCATCGAGGTTTTTTGTTCGCTGGTGCGGGAAATGAGATTTGAACTCACATGGGTTGCCCCATACGCCCCTCAAACGTACGCGTATACCAATTCCGCCATTCCCGCGGCGTGCTCAATTATAAAGAGGAAGCAGATAGGAATCAATGGTTTTGAGCGGGTGGCTTTTCGACTCGGATAAATCTAGGATATCTCAGGTGAGGTTCCCGTTGAAAGCCAGCTTTTTCATCACCGAAAGGACTTCTCCTACTATTTCGGGATTGAGCCCGCTTGTGGGTTCGTCGAAAAAAGGATATCGGGATTCAGGCAAAGGGGTCTTGCAATTGCGGTCGGTTCCTCTGGGCAATAGGCTTGCGCCTTTCAAAAGAATATCCTCGCCATCGGGCTCTTCTAAAAGATCGATGCACCGCAGAAGCGTGCTTTTGCCCCCACCTGATGGGCCGAGCACCACTTGGCATTCCCCATTCTTTAAAGTGAAAGAAGACGAAATCGGTTTTGTCCCCGCCCATCTTCTTTTCAACGGGGCGAAGAAACTCAGTGGTCAGAAGCGTCAGGATCAGATAGATCACAGCGATGATAATATAAGTCGCCTCCGCATATATAGCCTTTAACCGCGGCATGGCTCGATATGAAGTAAAGTTCCGTGACTCCGATCACGTTAAGGACCGAGGAGTCTTTGATGTTGACGATCCATTCGTTGCCTATCGTGGGGATGCTGTTCCGCAAAGCCCGAGGAAGAGTGACGCATAAAAGGGTTTGGCTTTTGGACAGCCTTAGGCTCCTCGCCCTTCTTCTTGGCCTTTGTCCACGCTGCTAAGGCCGCTTCCGCCATATAGGCGGCCGTGTTATAAGCGTGACGGCGAGACCCGCCGCCATCCAGCCATCAAAGACATCTAAGTTGGGCAGGACATTATTCCAATTGAGACCGATGTTTTGCTGAGATATCTTTCATTTTAACATTGGCAGTCAAGCAAAATTCCGTGATCCATAAAGCTGGTAGGAATTTCTTTCCAAAATCTCGAAAGCACCTTTTCTAGCCTCCTTACTTTCCTCGCCCTATAATGAAAAAGAAAAAAAGGAGAATTAATCATGGAAAACAAGTTTCTCGTAGAGACAAGCGCTCGCCATCTTCATTTGACTCAAGAGGCTTTTGATTACCTCATGGGCGTCAAGGAAGGTCAGCCTCATGCTCAGCCGGTTATCCGCAAAATGCTCTCGCAGCCTGGGATGTTTGTCAGCGATTCTCGCTTCGATCTTATCGGACCCGTTGATCCCAAGACCGGAAAACAAAATACGATCAAGGGCGTTTCCTTTCTCGGACCCGTCCGTTCTTATATCCAAGTGGAACTGAGCGGAACGGATGCTCGGGCCATCAAGATCGCCGCTCCGATTAGGGAGTCCGGCAACATCAAAGGCAGCGCTCCTATTTCGATCGTGAACCCGCTCAATGGCATAAAGCTGGATCTTAAAGAAGGCTGCATCATCGCCAAGCGCCATATTCATATGACTCCTGAAGACGCCAAGAATTTCGGCGTCAAGAATGGCGATATCGTCAAAGTTCTCATCGCGGGAACCGGACGCGAAACGATTTTTGGGGACACCGTGATCCGTGTAAGCCCCTCTTTCCACCTCGACATGCACATCGATACCGATGAAAGCAATGCCGCATGGGCTGGCGGCGAAGTCTATGGAACCCTTGTGAAATAGGCTCATGGAAAAAACCTTTCACTATAATCCGCAGAACGTTTGCAGCCGCGAGATGATCATCACCTATGATGGGGACACCATCACGGGACTAAAGGTTATCGGTGGCTGCCCAGGCAATCTCCAAGGCGAAGCCCGTTTGGTCAAGGGACGGAAAATCGAAGAAGTCATAACGCTTCTTGAAGGCATCAAATGCCCTGGGAGCCGGACTCAAGAGACGTCTTGTCCCGATCAACTTGCCAAAGCTTTGAAAGAGATCGTAAGCGCTGAAGCTAAAAAATAAGACTAAGCTCTTGGGAAACCAAGAGTTTTTTTACTAGAGGAATGATGGTAGCCATATTACTTCTAATTGGCTTTTCGCGCCCAAACGGCATGGCCACCGCTTAATTCAAATATTCATCAAAGCGCCAAAAAAAGCAAAAAAATCATAGAATCTAATAAGGCTGAAATGAGAATGCAAAACTTATTTGGCTGCAATTAAGGCGATTTATCTCTTGACAAAATTTCCCTTTGCTTTAGCCATGATGATAGCGACAAAACATTTCAGAGATGCTCAAAACCGATTTTGGTCTACGTCTGCGTTTATCGATTTTGAGGACTGCCTAAGCGTTGATGATTACAAAGGCCGTGAAGAACTAGCCGCCGCTTACATACTCGAAAGAAAAATAAGACAATGGAATGGCCTCTAAAGCTTGTGGACAAGTTAAAAAATTGCTGATCGCCCTTGTCTTATTGAACTTGGGTAGTAGAATAAAACCCGACGAAGAGTCGGACATCAAGAAGCGTCTTCCTAAAGGACTGGAAAAGGGCGCTAGCAACTCCTCTATAGAGGTAAGTGCTCGTCCCGAGCCGGATGACCCACTTCCGGAACGATGTCAGACAGGATTGCTCTTGATGAGGCCTTCCACTTAGTGGGGGGCTTTTTTCGTCGGAAAACATCATTGATAGGAGGCTTATTGCCCATGAACGAGCCAAAAGTTCTTTTTACAAGCGAATCCGTGGCCGAAGGACACCCCGATAAGGTGTGCGACGCCATCGCCGATGCCATCTTGGACGCCTGCTTGGCCGGTGATCCTTCTTCTCATGTCGCCTGTGAAGTTTTCGCCACCACTGAGTACATTTTGATTGGGGGCGAAATTACAAGCAAAACCCATGTAGATTATGAGAAAATAGCCCGTAAAGTATTACGGGACATTGGCTATACCAAGCCTGAAATCGGGATTGGCTGCGATACCTGCCAGATTGACATCAAAGTCAAAGAACAGTCCCCAGACATCGCCCGCGGAGTTGAAAAAAATTCTCTTTTGGATATGGGAGCGGGAGATCAGGGCTTTATGTTTGGCTATGCCACTACCGAATCCGCGGGCTATATGCCTTTGCCTCTTTCAATCGCTCACAAACTCGTTCGGACCGCCACTGCTTTGCGGAAAAACGGCTCCTTCCGTTGGAGCCGTCCTGACATGAAGAGCCAAGTTACTATCGATTACACGAATCCCAAACAAATCAAAATCGATAACGTTTTGATGTCGTGCCAGCATGAACCCGATGCCAATCTTGAAGAATTTAGGAATTACATTCATGAGAAAATCATGGTTCCGGTAGCGGCTAGTTTCGGCCTTAACACCGACTTCCGGTATTTGGTGAACCCCACCGGAAGATTCGTTATCGGGGGACCGATGGGAGACACTGGTCTGACCGGAAGAAAACTCATCGTCGATACTTATGGAGGCTCCGCTCGACATGGCGGAGGCTC
This sequence comes from uncultured Bacilli bacterium, assembly GCA_963722445.1. Lineage (GTDB taxonomy): Bacteria > Bacillota_I > Bacilli_A > RFN20 > CAG-826 > UBA4951. The sequence goes on from CAVRMZ010000019.1 coordinate 10,778, forward strand.
TTTCTCTGGGAAGGATCCGAGCAAAGTTGATCGTTCAGCTTCCTATTACGCCCGGTATATCGCGAAGAATTTGGTCGCGGCTGGGGCTGCCGATCGTTTAGAAGTTCAGCTTTCGTATGCGATCGGGGTTTCCACTCCAATGAGTTTAGGGATTACAACATTTGGGACCAAGCACGTTTCGGATGCTTTGATTTTGGAAACGATCAACAAATTCTTTGACTGCCGCCCCGGCGCTATTATTCAGCAATTTAATTTAAGGCATCCGAGTTTCAAGTATCTCGACACCACGAACTACGGAGCTTTTGGGAGACCCGATTTAGACCTCCCATGGGAACATCTGGACAAGGTGAACGAAATCAAAGCCTTCTTTGCCGAATCTCAGAATCATGCCCCGGTTAAAAAATTCACTTTGCGACGTTGATCTCCCTCTGCTTTTCCTTTTGAATATTTTCAGCTCTTTCACTAATGAGAAAGATTTGGAAACGCAAAAATTAATATTCTATAAAATATTCCGATGAGAACTAGGGGCTACAGAAGTAACGCTTTACGTTTTATGTCGGTTTGCTACAATGTGGTTGTAAGGGGTTACAGCCCCTGGAGGTACATAGCCAATGAAGTATCAGATAATCGGCAAGAACATTGAAGTCACCGATTCTATTCGGGCCGACATTCAAAAAAAACTGCACCGGATGGATAAGTACTTCATTATTACGGACGAAGTCCTTTGCCGGGCCGTTGTTAGCGCATATAAAGTCGGAGCAAAAGTTGAAATCACGATTTTTACTAAAGAAATGGACTTCCGAACTGAGGTTCGAAACGACGATCTTTATGCTGCCGTTGATTTAGCCATCGACAAACTGGAAGGACAAATGAGACGGCTAAAAACTCGTTTGGAAAAACGTCATTCGCAAGCCATCTCTTTAGGGAAAGCCATTGCGTTTGAAAACTTTCAGAAAGAGCAAGAGCCAAGCAAAGATGAAGAGGTCGTTAGGACGAAGTCAATTTATTTGGAACCCATGACCTTGGATGAAGCTATTACAAGGATGGATGCCCTAGGCCATTCTTTCTTTATGTATCTTGACAGTGATGATGACGAAATATCCATTTCTTACAAAAGACTCGATGGCGGATATGGTGTTATTCAGGCTGAGAATAAATTATTGCCTGACAAAAAGTAAAGTTTTAATAGATTAGGGTGCATCGCTCCCTTTTCTTTTTATGTTTAAAATGTTAACCAACAAAAAAATTAAGTTGCCTAACTTTTATTTTGTGACTATTATTTTTATATGAAAAAAACTCTGACGCTAAAGCACATCAAAGGGAAAGACTATTACTACTTGAGTTATCGGCATAAGGGGAAATTAATTTCCGAGTACTTAGGTTCCATGACGTCAACGAAATACAAAAAATACCTTTTTTATTTGGCCTCCAAAAGTGGATTTTTCGGTCTTGGGAAAGCTCGTAGGAAAAACTTTTCTTCTGGGGTTCCAGTTTGCTATGTCGAGGATGGCTTTTTAATTTATGAGTATCGGAATGGCGTTAAAGAAATTCTTAACTCTAGATTCAAGGTTTTGAAAGTGGTGGCTCCTCATGGGCAATGACCAATCTGTTTTGATTTTGGTCGCCGGAGTTGAAGCCTCAGGCAGATCTACTTTCATCCATTGCTTTAAGAATGCTTTTCTTCAATCTTTGCCTTTATACCCTCTCTATCAGGGCTTGGCGGGACACCTATCCTTTGCCTCTAAAAGCACTTTAGCCGAATCGGAAACCTTGGTTTTGCTTAAAAACGCGAAGGCCGAAGGCTACAAAATTACGATTTATTACATTTTCTCGGGAAAGGTACTGTCGTTATCGCGAGCTCGTTTTCGGGCGGTGGCCGCTAGGTGTCCTTTTGATGAGAACGATTTTCGAAAAAACTATGATAAATCTTATAAAGGGCTTTCCGAATGTTTCGATATTGCCGATCTTATTTTCTTCGTTCGAAACCAAAAAGATTTCGAATTTCTTTCAGCTTTTGAGCCCAAAAAAATAAAGCGGGAGGATTTCTATAAAGCTCTCCTGAAGGTTAAGAATTCCATCGATTTTCTTAAATGATCTCGTTTTCGCAACCCTCTCCTGCAAATCAAAATTGTAGTGGCATGTCCCCTAGAGTAAAATATCGACCGATGGCACTTAATAAAGTCATAGCAACCGATTTGGACGGCACTCTCTTCTATCCTCGTAAAAGAATAAGGATGATCAGCGCTGACAACCGTTCCTTCATCAACAAGTTCATGGACGACGGGGGAAGACTTTTGATTGTCAGCGGCCGTAATCGGTATTTCGGTGAGAAGGTTGGATTTAACCTTCATCGGAAAGTCGACGTGGTGGGCTGCAATGGGGCTTTCGTTCTTTCAAATTCTGAGTTGGTCAAAGAAACTTTTTTCAATAAAGAATCGTTGAAGAAGCTTTTGAATGAAGTCCAACGCGAATACAAAATTCCGCTTGTTCTTCTTTTCACAAAACATCGCAATATTGTTATTCCAAAGACTGGCGTGGGTTCTATTACCGGACTGGCTTATACCGTTTATGAGTTTTTCCAAGGGACGTATCGGGAGCCCATCGTTCGTAGCGATCGTGTCTTTTACGAGGAACTCGAAAAAGGCGAAGTTTATAAGACGATGCTTTTTTTCGGCGCGGCCAAAAAGGCCAAGGAAAAAGCCCTCAAAGCCTGCCAGTTGTTGACCCTCGTTTATCCAGATGTTGAATTTAGTTGGGTTAATCAGGCGATTGAAATAACGCCTAAAGGCTGTTCCAAGAGCTCCGGAATCGCGTTTTATCTTGATTACAACCATATCAGTCGCGATAATGTTTTAGTCATTGGGGACAGCGGGAACGACATCTCAATGTTTGATGCCTTTCGGGACGTTAGCTTCTGCATGAATCACAGCCCCGACGAAGTAAAAAAGCACGCCTCGCATATTATCAAGCGTTTCTACGACCTGGAATCCTATATCTACCCATCAGAGGAGAAAGGAAAGGCCCCTGAAACACCTAGCGAAAAGGAAGGTAAAAAGTAAACATGAATCAGATTTCCGAAGTTATTACCACTCTTGAGCACTACAAAGTCGTCATTCGCGACACTCTCGAGTACACGCTTCCGAAAGAAGCCTATGACGTTACGGTTTTCAAAGAGAAGAAGCGAAGCGTTTTGGTTGAAATCGATCAGCCGACTCCGCTAAAAAGCATTATCGGCAATTCCGCCGAGAATGGTCAGAAGCTCGAGAAACTCATTCGCGAATTCTACGAGGCGGTTTATGGCGATGGCTCAACCATCCTTAAATTAGCCGATGATGGCTTGCGGGTTGACCATGCTCAGCATCTAGCGATTTTCCGTTACGTTTTCCCAATCCACGAAAACGTGGAAGCCATGGTTATTGGCATTGTCAACGATGCCAAGAAGAACGGGCTTGATGTGGCCAAGGCGGAAGCTTTGGACAAAGCCGAAGAGAAACTTTATCGTGCCGTGGCGTTCTTGACCCTTGCCAATGAGCTTGTCAAACTTTTCGGGGAATACAATCAAGCTCGCCGGGAAGCCAAAGGCGAAGAAAGCGCCGCTTCGAAATTCATCGGCAATGATATTAACGAAGTGGTTTCGGACATTCTTCAGATCAAAGCCAACTCCCACATCACCGATGAACGATACAAAGGAGTCGAGGATAAGGTCGCTTTCTTAGTCGAATACATGACAGGCCGCCGCGACCTTCCGATGGGAAAAGGCTTCGGAGAAGTCATCAAGGAGACGCAGGATTCCATCAATGGTTATGTCCGCGAAGTGGAACCGGCCTTCCGCGAGGTTTATGTCCCGATGCTTAACGAGCTTGTGGAGCAAGCCAAGAAAGACGGAAACAAGATTCAAGCTCAAAATGGCGGGACTTCAACGGCAACGGCTCAGCCCATTAAACCCGAAGGCGAAATCGAAGAAATCGATCCTAAGACCGGAAAGGCCAAAAAGGCTTAAATTCATTTATGGAAGAGAATACGGAAAACAAACGAAAGGTTTCGAACAGCGAGATTGTGTGGATTGTCATCTGCAGTCTTATCGCTTTGGGTGGCCTTGCCATGATCGTCTTGGGCTTCGTTGCGGATTATCTTCCAGCCCTCAACAGTGAGAACTATACGGGGCAGGCCGCCTTCCAAAGCGCTATGCACATGTCGTATCGCTGGTTTGGCGTCATTCTTCTTATCGGTGCCGCCTTCATCTCCGTGATCTCTTTGAATTATTACGCCAAGAAGACCGATGTCGATGAAGAAAGAGCCACCCGTCGGGCGCAGCGACTTCAGGTTATTTCTGAAAGCACGGAGGTTTCGAAGAGTGCTCCAATCGAAGCGAAGGAAGTTCAATCAACCTCTAAAAACCCTGCAAAGCCTATTTAAAAGCAAAGTTATCGTCACGAACGGCTTCCGCTGAAGAAGCCGTTTTTTTGTCAAAAGAAAACCCGACTTCCATCGGGTTAAGTGCCACTGGCGGAGGAAAAGGGATTCGAACCCTTGCGCCCGGTTAAGAGCCTACTAGCTTTCCAAGCCAGCCCCTTCGACCACTTGGGTATTCCTCCACGCGTTGAGACTCGTGGCAAGGGGAATTATAGGTTTTTGACGGACGTTTTTCAACCTTCCGTTATGGTATAATTTTCGCGTATGAAAGAAATAACCATCGACAAGTTGAATTCGGGCCAAAAAGCTGAGAAATTCGTCCGTCGCTATCTATCGTTCGCGCCTTTGGGCTTTATTTACAAGGCCTTTCGGAAAAAAGACATCAAGGCCAACGGCCATTGGATCCATAAAGATTATGTGGTGCAGGAAGGCGATGTCATCCGGATTTACGTTACCGACAAACAATTAGAAGACTTCGCCAAGCCGCGAGAAGCCACTAAGGCCCCGTTAACTTATCCGATCATTTATGAATCGGCGAACGTGCTGATTGTGGATAAGCCTTCTGGCTTGCGCGTGGTGGGCGATGAAACCGAAACTCGGAATACTTTAGTCCGCAAAGTTCTTGACTATCTTTATTTCAAGGGCGAGTTCGATCCCAACAACCATGCTTTCGTGCCTTCGCCTGCGCATCGTCTTGATCGCAATACCGCCGGTCTTGTCGTCTTTGGGAAAACGGATGCGGCTTTAAAAGATTTGACCGCTTTGTTCAAAGACCGGACGGAAATCACGAAAAAATACACCGCTTTGGTTGCGGGCGATTTGGAGGGGCAAGGCGAAATCAACAAACCGTTAAAGAAAAATTCGGATTCAGGCTTAGTTTTGGTTACCTCTCTCGAAGAAGGAGGCAAAGAAGCTCTCACAAAATGGAAAGCCTTGACGAACTTCGAAGACTCCACCTTAGTGGAATGTGAGCTTGTCACGGGAAGAACCCATCAGATCCGAGTGCATTTCGCCTCGATTGAGCACCCGATCATCGGGGATGGGAAATATGGAAACTTCGCGACCAACCGCATCTTTAAAAACAAGTATGGCTTCGACCATCAGTTCTTGCACGCCACGTCGATTTCTTTTGGGAAGATCGAAGGAACGTTGAGCGAACTCGCCGAAAAAACTTTCGTCAGTCCCTTAACCGAAGAAGAAAAAGCCTTGCTGGATAAACTTAAGGCTTAAAGGAAAAGCTTCTCGAGTGTGAGGGCCACGCCGCTATGGTTGTTGTCAGCTTCGCTCCAAGGGAAATGCTCCAATAAGAATTGGGACTTGCAGTCTTTCATGGCATAGGGGTGCTCCGATTCTAATAGCATTTCGTAGTCGTTGTCGCTGTCGCCGAAGGCATAGACGTCCTCTTTGGCATACCCTAAAGTCTCGCGAATGTGACGAAGGGCTTTGCCTTTGCTGGTGCCTTCTAGATAAGCCTCGCTATAGAGCGATTCCGTCCAATGCCGGAAACGGACGCCAGCGTGGGCTTCCACGACATTTTTGAGTTCGCAATCGTATTTGTGGACGCAGCGGAAGATGGCGGTGTAGCAAGGGAAATGAACCACTTGCGCGATTGATCCTACGTAATATTGGCCTTTTTTGTAGGGAAAATAATGGTCGAGATAATCATCGATGCGGGAAAGGTAGACCATCGAGCCCGTTTCGCACATGAAGGAGGTGATTTTATCGCCCATTTTTGTCGCGATATCCCGAATGTCTTCGGGATTAAAAGTCTTTTTGAGCTCTTTAAACGAGGGATCAATCGGATCGAAAACATGGGCGCCGTTATAGGTGATGACGGGCCCGGTGCAATGGAGCCGCGCATAATAATCGGCCATCGAGCGCCAAGGCCGACCCGAGGCTAAGACAATGAGGAATCCCTGATTCGACAGCTTCAAAAGAACGCTCTCCGTCTTCTTGGACAATTCCAAGCGATCGTTTATAAGCGTTCCGTCGACATCGATGGCAAGAAGTTTCCTTTTCATTCCAACTGCAAGAGACCAACCGCTTGCTGGACGCGATGAAGGGTCTTGCTGGCGACGAGAGAAGCCTTGACGGCTCCTTCTTTAAGAACTGGGATATATTCTCCCGAGGCGATGATTTGCTCGTAGCGGGCCTTAAATGGCGTCAAGGTCTCAACCACGCTGTCGGCCACGGCCTTTTTGAAATCGCCATAACGATACCCGGAGAAAATTTTGCCTGCTTCTTCCGGGGTAGTGTCTTTAAGGGCAGCATAGATTGTTAAAAGATTCGATATTCCAGGTTTTTTCTCGGGATCATAAAGAACTTCGGTTCCGCTGTCGGTCACGGCCGACATGATTTTCTTGCGGATCACTCCTAAATCGTCTTTGAGGAAAATATCGCCCTTCGGATCGCTTTTGGACATCTTTTTCGTCGGATCGGTCAAACTCATGATGCGAGCTCCGACCTTAGTGACTTCGGCTCGAGGCATCGTCAAGATCTCTCCATACTTCGAATTGAAGCGGTGGACAAGGTCGCGGCAAAGTTCCACGTGCTGTACTTGGTCTTCGCCCACAGGCACGACGTTAGCATCATAAAGAAGAATATCGGCAGCCATAAGGACGGGGTAAGCGAAGATGCCTAAACCGATTTCCGAATCGTTCATCTTGCTGCATTTGTCTTTGAACTGGGTCATTCTTTTAAGCTCTCCCATATAGAGGAAGTTTTGAATGATGGCATTCAGCTCGGCATGGGCTGAAACGGTCGACTGGAGGAAGATCGTGCATTTCTTGGGATCAAGCCCGCTCGCTAAATAGAAAGCGGCGATATCCCTCGAATTATTGCGCAAGACTTCGGGCTCAATCGGTATCGTCAAAGCGTGCAAATCGGCGATGAAGAGAAAAACCTCTCCCCGATCTTGGAAATCTTTGAAATGGCGGAGGGCCCCAATGTAGTTTCCGAGAGTCAATTCGCCTGTAGGTTTGATGCCAGATAAAATGCGTTCCATTATTCTTTTATGTCCTTCTACGACATTATAGAACCGTTCCTCTTATCTCATAGTCTTTTTCTAAAACCTTTTTGCGTCCTTGACACAGGTGTTACAATTCTTAGGTATGATCAAAATTTATTACTCACCCAGCTGCTCCAGCTGCCGCAAAGTCAAAAAATGGTTCGATGAGCAGCATATCCCCTACGAAAGCAAAGACATTTTTGGAAATAATCTTTCGGAGTCCGATCTTAAAGAAATTATCACCAAATGCATTGACGGCACCGATGATATCATTTCCCCTCGCAGCAAGATCGTTTCGGAGAACCATCTCAATTTTGACGATATGACGGTTTCTGAGCTTATCACTTTCATTCGAAAGAATCCTTCGGTCCTTCGGCGGCCAATCATCGTCGATGATCATCGGGTCCAGGTCGGCTATAATGCCGAGGAGATTAGGACGTTTATCCCTCGGGCGCGTCGCCTTGCGGAGCAAGCCTGCACCGCCGATCAATGCGATGCTTTCGGCCAATGTGATCCTTCGAAAGACATCGAAGGCAAAATTCCTCTCAAAAAGTAAGAAACGAAAGCCAGCCTTATCCTTAGGCTGGCTTTTAAAATCGAAGGCCTCTTCAAAGGGGCTTTTCGTTATTTCTTCTTGTCTTCAATCGCGTCGAGGGCGCGGGCAACTTTCGTCTTTTTGTTTAGTTTGAAGGGGATACCATTATTCTCGAGTAGTTCTTTAAGCTTCTTTTGGGCGTCGTCCTCGTTGTTGTATTCCAATTCGACTTCATAATCGGTAATTCCGGAATAGTGGTTCTCATCGATGGAGAGCTTGCCCCCTTCGTAAGGAACGTCGATGCGCTTCGTCGTCAAAGCGGTCTGAATCTTCAAAATCTCCGTATCGATGTCAAGCATCGTAAGGAAACGCTTGATGTCGCCATCGGGGAAAACGTTGCTGCGTTGGAATATCTCGAAAGTTCCTTTCGTCCAAGCACAGTTTTTCTCCAATAAGCCTTGAGAAAGCGGTGCCTTCAATGTCATTTCATAAAGGCCGTTTTTTTCGCGGACCCGTAAAGCGATGCCCTCTTTTCGGAGCGTGCTCTTATCGTCATCAACATAATAGTTGGTCTGGGTATAGGCCCCAAAACCCCTATAAAGGGCGACTAATTTGTCATAATCGCGTTTCGTGAGCAGAACTTTGGCTTCGATTTCGATTGCGTTGCTCATAATGTTTCCTCGGTGTTATTATACCCCCATGGAAATGATTGGAATCCTCAGCGAGGATTTTTTACTGGGCAACCTATGGTGGATCGTCATCCTGGGGATCGCTTTTGTCTTCGCTCTTGTCTTCTTTTTGGAAAAATGGTGGCCTCTTTTTCATAAAAATAAATTTAAAGCCGCGACCAAAGGCGAATATCTTGAAGCGCTAGGAGGTTCTCAAAACGTTATTGACGGAACCATAGTTGGCTCTCGGATCGTCATTCATCTTCAGGATTATTCCAAAATCGATGAGGAAAAACTGAAAAAAGCCGGAATTGGCGGTTTCATAAAGCAAAGCGACAAATTAACCTTGGTCGTCAAAGACGAAGTCAGCAAGGTCTACGATTTGATTTTTAGGCCTTAACGCTTGGCAAAGACGTGCCAGGCGATGTCCTCGGTAGGCAGACCCATGACATTGTCATAAGAGCCTTCAATGCGATTGATAAGGCCCGCTTCGTCCTGAATGCCATAGCCCCCCGCTTTATCAAGCGGATTGTATTTGCTGACGTAAGAACGAATTTCCTCTTCCGTTAGAACATTGAAGTACACAGCGGTGGCGACGCTTCGAGAAATCTCTTTTTCTTTGCTGATGTAGGTATAACCCGAAAGAACAATCTGCCGTTGCCCTGATTCTTTCGTCAACATGGCGATGGCTTTCTCTTTCGTCAAGGGTTTGCCTAGGATTTCCCCATGGAGGATCACAATGGTGTCGCAGGCTAAGACCTCATCGTTAGGGTATAGGGCATGGACGGCATAAGCCTTAAGGCGGCTTTCCTCGGAAGGGAGATCCTGAGGGTCCAAAGAATCGTCGAGAATCCGCTCATCGACGACAGGCAAAACGATCGTGAAATCCGAGGTGAGTTTCTTGAGCAGTTCTTTTCTTCGCGGTGATCCGCTGGCCAAGATGAGCATTGATGGCCTAGTTATTGACGTTCATGATGACCGGGATGATCATCGGGTTGCGTTCGGTCTTGCGGTAAATATAGCGCGAAACTGCGGTTTTAATCGTGGCCTTGATTTCGCTGAAGGTCACTTTGTTGACCATTAAAGCTCGGATTGCTTCTTCGGCATGCATCTGGCTATGCCGGATGACGTGGGTGTCTTGGCCCGCATTGAAGCCACGGGCATAAACGATGGGAGGAACCACCATGGTGTTCTTCTTGCTGTCGATGGTGACTAAGACCGCCACCATGCCATCGGACTTCAGCTCTTCGCGATCATGGATAACGGCGCTCGATAAACCGTCGAGATCGTTGCCATCGATGTAGATATCATCCGCTTGAACCTTGCCCGTTCTCGTAACTGCGTGGTCGCGAAGGGTCAACGTATCGCCGTTATCGCAAACGAAAATGTGATCGGTTTTAATGCCCAATCCTTCTGCGACTTGGCCATGGAGTTTGAGCATGCGGTATTCGCCATGGATCGGCATGAAGTAAGCCGGGTTTGAAAGGCGAAGCATGATACGGAGCTCCTGGCGCGAAGGATGGCCAGACGAGTGAAGCGAGAAAGCGAGGCTGTTCTGTTTGACGTCGGCGCCTTGCTTAACGAGATTATTGACGAGCTTGTCAATGAGCGCGCCGTTGCCTGGAATCGGGTTGCTCGAGAAGACAATGGTGTCTCCCGGGATAATGTGGATGGTCTTGTGATCGCCATTGGCAATACGCGAAAGCGCCGCCATGGCTTCGCCTTGAGATCCGGTGCAAAGAATGCAAATATCACTGGTTTTGAAATTTCGAACCATGTCATCGGTGATAATGGAAGCATCCGGAATCTTGATATACCCATATTTTCGAGCGATGGTGACGACGGTTTCCATCGAGCGGCCCAAGATGCAAATCTTGCGCTTATGCTCCACGGCGACTTCGACGACCTGCTGAATGCGGTTGATATTCGAAGAAAACGTACTGACAATAATACGTCCCGGGGCTTTGTCGAATATCTCCTGGACGCCGGCGCGAACATTGGTTTCGGAAGGCGTATAGCCTTCGATTTCGGCGTTGGTGGAGTCGCTCATCAGAAGGTCGACGCCTTCGGTTCCCAAACGGGCTAATTTGCTGAGTTCGAAATTGGGTCCGACGGGGGTGAGATCGATTTTGAAATCCCCGGTTTCAATGATACGTCCTTGCTTGGTATCGATGCAGATTCCATAGGAATCCGGAATGGAGTGCGTGACTCTAAAGAACGAGACTTTGAAATCATCGGCTACGGGAATCACATCGGTGGAAGTGTATTCGACGATTTTGACGTCATCTTTGATCCTCGCATCCTCGAGTTTGTGGCGAATCAAAGCCGCGGCTAATCGCGGAGCGTAGATCACCGGGATGTAAACCGAACGAATCAAGAATGGAATGCCGCCAATGTGATCTTCATGGCCATGGGTGATGAACAAGGCCTTAATCTTGGTGCGGTTGTTCTTGAGATAGGTGTAATCCGGAATGACGTAATCGACGCCCGGAAGGTTCGCTTCTGGGAAACGAACGCCAGCATCGACGATGATGATGGATTTCTCCGTCTCAAAGCAATAGGTGTTTTTTCCGACTTCGCCAAGACCGCCAAGTGCAAAGACATTGACGGGCGAATCAAATTTAGACATGCGATATCCTCCAAAAATAAAAGGGCATGATTATCGGTATTTGCGAATTAACCAGCTCCATAAATATAGCATAAAGAAACTTAGGGGTCGCTCTTTTTGGAATGAAAACGCTTTTACTGAGACTCAACTTTGTGAGGGTAAAACTTCAAGACATGAGCGCCCGCCGCTAATAAAGGCGGAACGATCGTGATGATAGGAGCAATATTAAAACTTCCCATAAAATCTAAAGGATAGTAGGCAATTGCGTTCTCAATAAGGTAATCGGGTTCAAAGAGGAAGAAGGCAAAAGCCAAAGCGGCGAGAAGAATTATGCTTCCAAAAATCGACCAGGCAATGATCTTGTTCGTCTTTTTCGACATTTTTTGGTCGTATTCTGAATCCCCACAAATCTCAGCATATAGGAACAAAGCCCCCTCAATGAACATCAAAAAGTAGAAGGGAATCATGAAACCGAATGTGGGACTGCCATAGTTGGAAAAATCGAAACCTACCAGGAAAGCTCCAAAATTATAGAGAGCTAGGAGAAGATACAAAGGTTTGATGATGCTGAAAATTATTTTCCGGATGATTCCCTTTTTGGGTTTGATGTATCTTTCTTCTGGGTTTTCTTTGAGTTTGAAGCCATGGTGCGCTAAAAAAGCGCCTAATAAGAACGTTATGATATAAATTATTAAAATATCAAAAGGAAATAGAGGTGAGATGAAGCCTTGGAAAAAACCATGATAAATATCGAGCAAAACATAAGCGGGGACTAAAATCGCCCCGCCGAATCCAATGAGCCCCAAGACGATGCCGTTGATTTTGTAGGTGCGTTGGAGCTTTTTGAAACTGGCAGGATGGATAATGAGGTGAAGCACGATTAAAACATAAGTCGGCAGCCAATAAGCCAAGATGGCAGGGACGATTTTCGCCAAGTGGCTAAAATCCTGAAAGTCGGCAGCCAAAATGTAAAAGCCATAAAAGAAACCGATGCTGGCAAAAATAAAGAGGAGGACTTCTTCATATTTCAATAAACTTTTCGCGTTCATAAATTTGTTTTCCCCCACGAATTGAAAATCGAAGTGTCGGAAGTCTCCAGGAAGAAATGCTCAAGATCGAAGGACCCATTTTCCTTAAGGGTATACAACGCTCCGCCCGTCATGTCATAGCCAGCATTAGCTTTGGCATAATAAAGTTCGGTATCGCTTTTTACGCCGTATCCCATAATCATGTTTTGATAGCGATAGACGACGTCATTGGAATGGTCGTGGCCCCAAAACATGCCCTTCATGCCGTGGGTCAAAGCGGAATCAAAAAACTTCGAAGCATGAGTGCTGGAATAAAAGAAAGGGGCTTTTTCATGGATTTCGCCACCAAGGAGGCCATTAGGGTTAATCGTGGAATCGCTGGCCTTGAAGATATCCTTGACGGGAATATGGTAAAAGGAAAGAGAGGGGACATAAGCCCCGCCGTTATTTGCCTTAGCCGCATCCGCCTGGGCTTCATACCAAGCCACTTGGTCATCATGAATGTAATCGTAATCATAGGTTAAAACGCCGGGATAATACGAATTTGAATCCAAAGCGTAGATCTGCCAAGCGACTTTTCCGCTTTTTTTGATATCAATAACGTAATTGCTTCGCCCCGTGACGTTGTCGCTTACTTCGGTATAAAGAGAATTCTTTCCCTTGGCCACGCGCTCGCTCATCCATTCTGGGGACCATTCGCCTTGGCGATCGTGGTTGCCAAAAGTTACCCCATAAGGGATATTCCAACTATCGATAAGGTCGTAAAGGTCATTGGCGATTTCCTTGTTGGCGTCCAAAAAGGAATCACCCGTAATGATAATGAAATCGAGTTGGCCTCCGCTTAGGGACACGGCTTTGTCTTTGACTGCGGTAAGGAAGGCGGTTTGCGTTGGGAGATCCGTCGTGAAATTCCAATGGATGTCCGACAATTGAAGGACATGGAAAGCAGAAGCAGACTCCGTCAAGGTTTTGACGTAAGCGTCGCTATTAAGCGCGATGGTATTGGTGGATTGGCAAGCCAAAAGAACGGGACACAAAAGAGCGATGCTAAATAAGTTATGAGGTTTCATCCGTGGATTATTCTATTACAAAGTTTTAAATTGCGATAGCCCCATCAACAATCTTGAAAGGGTTGTTAGGGTCGATATGGTCGTAAAAGAGTTTTCCGTCCAAATGATCGATTTCATGTTGAAGAACGATGGCATCGAAGCCTTCAGCCTTGATTTCGACCTCTTTTCCTTCTTTTGCCTCATAGGCTTTGACTGTGACTCTATAATCGCGAAAAACATTCCCTGGATGGGGTTTATCCACGGAAAGACATCCTTCCCCGGCTTGAAGATAGGCTTTCTTGATTGACGAGACCACGATGACAGGATTCACAAGCTCATGCTGGATGTATTCTTTGCCTTCGGCATCCTTGGGATAATAAACGACAAGCATCCGTTTATGAACGCCCACCTGTGGAGCAGCTAATCCAACTCCTTCCCGCATCTTGGGGTTTTTCTCTTTGAGAATGGGATCCTGGCTGTCTTTGAGGTACTGGACCATTTCATCCAAAAGCTTCTTGTCGTCTAGACTAATGGGGAGTTCCTCCGCTTTCGAAGGAGTATGAAGACTTTTTGCCGTATCTTTTACTATTCTTAGCATAACGAAACGTATTGTAGCACATGCCGAGAAAAAATCTTAAAATTAAAACTATGGGAAAAGAACTTAGAACGGACCTCGAAGAATTACGAGCTGCCCTTAAAAACGATCCACGCGTGAAAAAGCTCGATGAATTAGAAGCTTCTTTGACTTTGGATCCCGTTTTGGTTGAACTCGTCCAAAAGAAAAACGCTGCCGAGGAAGCCTATTCTTTGGTCCTTTCTTATCAAAAAGCAGCCGATCCTGAGGCCCTTGAACGTCAAAAGGACCTTTATTTGGCTAAGAAAGCTTTGGACGAATATCCGTTAGTCAAAAACTATAACGAGGCTTTCATTGCCGTCCGGGATTTGTATATGTCAATCGATGATGTGCTTTTTGGTCCTTTCCGAAGCAAAGTTCTCTTTGAGGGGGTTGATTAATGATCAAAGTCATTGCCGGTAAATACCGATCGCGGGTTTTGCTGACGCCCCTGGAAGAAACGATCCCGACGAAATCCATCGTCAGAACTTCGTTGGCCAATGCCCTTATGGACAAAACCGTCGGAGCTTCGGTGCTGGATCTTTTCGCTGGCTCAGGAGCCCTTGGAATCGAGGAACTTTCTAGAGGGGCGGCCCATTGTGTTTTCGTAGATAAGACTCCGGCCGCCATTGCGGTCATAAATCAGAATCTTGATGCGCTCAAAGAAACCAATGGGGAAGTCGTCCAAGGCGACTTTGCGGAGGTTTTGCTTAAATTAGCAGGTCGTCATTTTGATATTGTGCTGATTGATCCGCCTTATGCGATGAAAGAGGTTTATCGTACCGTCCCCGCTTTTTTATTGGACCACGGTCTTCTCAACCCTAATGCTGCCGTGGTTCTCGAATATGAAGGAACGATCGAAGCGCCTCTAGCCCGTTATTCCTCTTCTAGGGCATATAATTATGGCAGGACCCATGTCCTGATTCTCAGGAGGTAACTTATGCGCATCGCGGTTTATCCTGGTTCATTCGATCCCATTACCAATGGGCATATGGACATTCTGAAGAGATCTCTCAAAGTTTTCGACGAGGTGGTTTTGCTCATCGCCGTAAATCCGAATAAGAAATCTGTTTTCACA
>CAVRMZ010000020.1:0-13083 GCA_963722445.1 uncultured Bacilli bacterium
ACATTATGAAACTGCCGCAAGTCTTGTTGTTCATGAATTTTCAATGTTTGGGAGAGAATCAAAGAACAATTGAAGTATTTCATTATGGTCAGGAAAAATCAGATGGCCATCACTTACGAGTTTGGCTATGAGCGGAAGATGCTCACCATCAATGGAAAAAATATCAGTTGCTTCGCGTCTTGTCCTTTCTTTGCCGTTCCATTTTGCAAAACGACTATAAAACGCCACGAATATGCCGTCTGCATAATTCATTATTCCGACTTTGGATGGTGGAATATCCACATAGTCTTTGGGAGTCTCAATAGTCAAAATTGGCTTAGGTGCATTGGAAGCATCCCCTATGATAAATTTGAATACCGAAGAACGTTCAACATTCAGGAATGCCCAACCGTGGCAAAACTACCTGCTTCGGTGAAGCACTTGAGAACGCCAGATGTTACACCATAGCGAACCCATCTTTTTCACAAATGACCGCTGCACCGATGCTTTGGTTTGACTTTAAATAAACATCTATTCTGCCGTATCTCGGATGATTGATATTTATCTGTCCGACTTCGAGGTTGCGATTAGGACCTTTTGTTGCTATGAACTCGCTTATTTGTTTTTTGCTTAAAATTGTGGTTATAATTATGCATTGGTTGACTCCTTATTAAGTTTTTCTCAAGTGCATACAGCATTTATTTTGCGAGGACGGTAGCGCATACATTTAAGTATCTCTATATAGTTATCCAGAATAAGAGGCGACACCCATGGGTACTTGACATATTTTCGTGAACGATAAACGCGTGATATAGAATCAGAAAACGCAGCCACCATTACGCGCATCGTAGGATTACAGATGGTCGCTTCTCTAATGGCAGGCAAAATGATGACGGTCACCCGCAACAACAATAACATAGTCTGGTGGATTAGCAGAGGAGGCATCGGAATTTCTCATTGGCTTGTCCTCCGTTTTCGGGATGTATCCTGGATAGAATATAATTTAAGCCCGGTCCTCCAGGTTCATATCGCCTTCCCCATTCTCGTCATCCCCGCCCCTCCCCGTGCAACCGATCGGGGATCGCATGGCCCCTTTTTCGGCGGGCGGCGGCTGCGCCATGTCCTGGCTCGATCCGGCCCCCAAGATGGCGCAGGCTTGCGTCAAGGCGGAGTTTTTTCAGTCCCCTTGCCCGCGCGGAACACCGGGGACGAAAAAAAAACGCTTGACATGCGATGAAAAAAGGGGATACTTCGAAACATGTCGAATAATGAAACAGAACGGATCGAACGGCTAGCGGAAATCTTCAAGGCGCTCTCAAACCCTAATCGCCTGAGGATCTTTCTGCGCCTATCCACCTGCTGCTCTCCGGGCGCGATTTACAGCCTGGAGGAGGGCGTGTGCTCTTGTGTGGGAGAGCTGGGCAAAGAGCTCGACATTGTGCCCTCGACGATTTCGCATCACATAAAAGAGCTCCATCGCGCGGGGTTGATCCGCACGCGCCGGAGCGGTCAAAGGATCGAGTGCTGGGTGGACGCCGAAGCGTTGAAGGAGTTGTCACGATTCTTTTCAAGGTGAAGGCTTCAGGCGGGTATTTTTTTGACCAGATATTTCGATAGTTTTCGAAATATCAAAGAATGAAAGGAGCGCGCCATGCACACCGAAAACACCGAGGAAATCAGAAGGGCCGTTCGTGAAAGATACGGCAAGATCGCCCAAGGCGAGCCCGTCGCGGTGGGGCCGCAAAAACCTGGCGGGGCAAGAGATCGAAGTCGCTTATCCGTATCCCCAGTTCTGGGATCTGGTCGCGGAGTCGGGAGTCCCTGTGATCATCGGGGTGGACAGCCATAACCCCAGCGAGCTCCTGACGAGTCCGTTTGACTGGGTTCGCTCCTTCGTCGAGAAGCATCGGTTGAACTACATCGACCGCCTTGACATCCCCTCCTCAAGACGATAAAGTCAAAAATCCTACGTAGGGAAGAGGCCGGGTGTTAGAATACCTAAGGCAAAAAGGAGTTTATTTATGGGAAGACACTTTGAAGTTAGAGCCGCCGCGATGGCCGCGACTGCCAAAGCCAAGAGTGCGATTTACATGCGCGCCTCCAAGGAGATTTATGCCGCTGCCAAAAGCGGCATCCCAGACCCCGAATCCAACCTTGCCTTAAGAAGCGCGATTGAAAAATACCGGAAAACCACGCCCCGCGAGGTCATTGAGCGCGCGATTGAAAAAGCCAAAGGCGGAGACGCCATCGCTTATATTTCAGGCCGTTATGAATTCTTCGGGCCTGGCGGCTGCTTTATCATCGTCGACACTTTGAGCGACAACGTGAACCGCGCTTTGACCGCGGTGAGAACCATCGTGACCCGCAAGGGCGGCAAGATGGGCAGCGTCGCCTATAACTTCGCTTATCAGTCCGTGCTGGATTTCAAAGGCGACGATAAGGCGCGGCAAAACGTCGAAGACAATCTTGTCTTGGGCGACGTCGATGTCTCTTCCGTCACTTGCGAGGACGGCGAGATCGAAGTGCAATGCGCCCCCAGCGACCTTGAGAAAGCCAAAGGCATCATCAAGGGCTTAGGCGTTGCGGATTTCGATACGGCCGAAGTCACCTTCATTCCTGGCCAATACGTCACTTTGGCGCCGGATGACATCGATAAGATGAAGACGATGCTAGAAGAGCTCAACGAGTGCGAAGACGTCCAGAACGTCTACCACAACGTCGAGAATATTTGATCTGTTTCCAAAACAAAGACAGGAAATAAACGAACCCCAAAGGCTGAGTAGAAACGGCCCTAGGGGTTTTCTTTGTGTGAGATGGCCAAAAAACAAGCCAAAGCCATAAAAAAGTTCCAATTTTAACAAGGGCAATGCCATTAAAAGTTGGTAAGAAAAAAACGCAAATGGTTACGAATCGTCTTATGGCCCGAGCACTTCTTTTGGAATATTATATATTTGGCCTTTTGTTCTATGACTTTCGAATTAATCAACGTAACTAAAGTGTTCAAATCCCGTCATCGACTTGTGAAAGCCCTTGACGGGATATCTTTGAATTTGCCTGAAAAAGGCTTTATTTGCATCGTCGGGGAATCCGGAAGTGGGAAAACCACGCTTTTGAATATCCTGTCTTTGCTTGACCTCCCAACTTCGGGGAAGATTCTTTTTGACGGCAACGATTTATCGCGATGCCCAGAAGGGGAAACTAACGCTTTCAGAAACTCGAAAATCGGAATTGTCTTTCAAAATTTAAACCTTTTAAACCAGTTCTCGGTTTATCAAAACGTCGTTCTTCCCTCTTCGCTTTGCCATCAGTTTATGTCGAGGCAACAAGTGAGTTCCCTTTTGGAATCCGTGGGTCTTGATTCCTCTATTCTTGACGCTAAGCCGAAAGATTTATCGGGAGGGCAGCAACAGCGTGTCGCCATCGCTAGAGCCATCGCGAAAAATCCAACGGTCTTGCTTGCCGATGAGCCGACCGGTTCGCTTGACGCCGAAACCGGGGCAAGAATTTTCGAGCTTTTAAAATCCCAATCCTCCAAATGTCTTGTTGTCGTCGTGACGCACAATCTCGCTTTCGCTCATCGTTTTGCTGATAGGATCATCACCCTAGACCATGGTTGCGTCGAGGGCGACGCAATCGCCAAAAAAGAAGAAGAGAAACGCCTTGAGCCCCATCAAAAAATGCTTTTAGCGAAGCCTTCTTCGCTTTCTTTGTTCCATCGCGGGAAAATCGGACTTTCGCTCTCGATTAAAAATCCGGTTCGTACCTTGCTCTCCCTAGTTTCTTTCTCCTTGGCCTTAGGATGCCTTATGGCCTCCGGTTCGCTTTATTCTTATGACGAAACATCGTTGACCGAAAGAGCTATTGAGTCTGAAGGGGTAAGCTCTTTTTCGTTAATTAACGCAACTGGTTGGTCGAATAGCGATATCGAGGCCCTAGATAAAGCTTGCGGAGAGGTTTTTTATCCTGGCTATGTTTCAACGACAATGAAAGAGGCATATGACTCGAGCAACTATTCCTTGCCAGACGATACAGAGAAAATCGACAGCAATTCCACGGTTTTTCTTTCCACTTTGCCTGTCTCGCCAGCCCTTGCTTTCGGCCTTCGCATGACTGGACGGCTTCCCATTGGCCAATCTTCCGATTCCTTGACGGAAGTCATGATAACCAATTACCTTTGTTACCAAAGAGGCTGGATAGACAGTTCGCATTATAACGACGAAGCCTCGTTCGAAAACGTTATCAATTCAAGGACCCTAAAGGCTTATTCCGCTGATGGTTATTCGGTTAATACCGTTAAAATCGTTGGAGTAATCGATACCGGCTATCGTTGGCCAACCGATAGCTCATACGATATGGAGGGTTGGGGGATCGAAAAAACCTATGGACTTCATCGGTGCCTTTTTGCCTCGGAAACCGAATGCAGCAACATCCGAGCCAAGGATGTTTCGCGAGGGAGCAACCAGTCGGCCGGTTATGACCTCTTATTTGGCTCACCCAAAGATGGGGGATATTTGAAGGTTAAAAAATATATTTCCGAGGGAGCAAAAACTTCAGTTTCGGTTGAATTTCGCCTTTCCCCCTCGTTGACTCGGGCGAAACTGGGAGAACAGCAGATGAACGTCTACTTTCTTGTGGCCTCAGTTATCCTGCTATTGATTTCTATTCTGTCCTTTGTCTCGCTTGTGCTTCAGACCATCTCGCGAGAAACGAGAACGATTGCGATTCTTCGCTCCCTGGGATCGGGATTTTCCGATTGTTTCGGTATCTTCTTTTTTCAAGATTTGGCTGTTTCTCTTTTTAGCCTTGCCCTTGGTTCAAGCGCTTACGCTATTTTTTTGCCGGTCATTAATGCCGAATTCCGCAAGAGTCTTTTCATCTCTATCGATTTAGCAAGTTACGAATGGTGGGCCCCGCTGATTTGTTTCGCCGGAGCGGTGGCCATCTCCTCTTTCGTGACCTTTGTTTACTTGGCGAAACGCTACAAAAAAACGGCCATCATCAGAAACTAAGGCCATCATTATTCCAATGTTAACGATAGAAAAAGTCAGCAAAGTCTATAGGAAGCATCATCGGAAAGTGTTGGCTTTGTCTGATGTCAACCTTTGTTTTGGCGAAAAAGGTCTTGTTTGTCTCGTCGGGAATTCCGGTTCGGGGAAAACCACGCTTCTTAACTTGCTTGCCCTTTTGCTTCGCCCCACCAGTGGCCGTATTTTGTTCAATGGCCAGAATGTCAGTTCTCTTTCAGGCCGCAAGGCAGATCATTTCCGCAGCGATAATTTTGGGATAGTTTTTCAAGACATAAACTTGATTCAAAGCCTGTCGGTGCTTGACAACGTCTCCCTTCCGCTTTGGACCTCAGGGAAAGCGTTTACGCGTCAAGAGGCCGAACGTCTTCTGCTTAAAGTGGGGATGGGTCCCGAGTTTTTGGACTCAAAGCCAGTGGAACTTTCCGGTGGTCAGGAACAGCGAGTCGCCATCGCGCGGGCCCTCTCCAAAAACCCCAAAATAATATTGGCCGACGAGCCTACGGGATCTCTTGATGCGAAAAACGCTGAAGCTATCTTTGGCCTTCTCCGATCCGAAGCGCAATCCCGTCTGGTCATCGTCGTCACGCACGATGTTTCTTTGGCGCAAAAATACGCCGATCGGCTGATTGCGATCAAAAACGGGATGGTTGTTTCCGATTCTGCTCCCGAGGACGAAAAAGATAAAAAGAAGGATGCGTTGGTTCTAAGCCCCAACGGCCGCCTGAAACTGCCATTCCTCAAAAGGGCCCAGATGGGTTTAAATTCTTTTGCAAAATCACCCGTCAAAATGATTTTGTCGCTGTTCTCGTTCGTTCTCACGCTTTCCTGCGTGCTGGTTTCCTTAACGTATTATAGTTTTGACGGTAATGCTGCCACCCAGGCCGCCATTGAGCAAACCGGATTGTCTTCCGTTTGCCTAACCAAAAAGCCTGGTGAAACTAACGATGGTATCTCGAGTTCGGAAGCGGAATCGGTTCGTTCTGCTGTGGGGGACAGCTGCTTAGCCTATCATCTTGAAACAATCAACAATTCTTTCTTTTCGGAGACGGGCAATAGGAGTATCAATAACTTTACGATTGGAATTCCTGCCATATATGAAGATCCTTTCGGTCTTAAAATCGTAGGGAACTGGCCAAGAGGTTCCTCAAATGAAATATCCGGTCTTGCTCTATCGGCTTATGTTTGCTATCAGCTTGGCTGGATCACCGAAAACCAAATGACCGACGAAAACGTTCTTTCGGCTCTTGTTTCTTCGAAGACTTTCTCAATCACCTATTTTTATGGCGACAAAATCAATCAGCGGTCTTATGCCATTCCGATAACGGGGATAGTCGAAACCGGTTATAAAGAAATGGATCCAACGATTGATGACGTCAATTATCGCTCAATGTTTCAGGAAGACGAATCATTTGGGCTTCATCGCTGTGTTTTTTTATCTGAAACTGAACTGACCGCGGTCAGGCAGTTGGAAAGGGATTATTATTCAGCGCAGCAGATGAGCGGACCTTCCTTGGATTATGATGCAATTTTCGTTCCGGCTAAAACCGAATATTTCCAACTATGCACCTACGTCAACGCCCACAATGACTTTGAGATTCGGTTTACGCTCAGTGGCGTGTTGGATAGCGAGATTAGCAAAGCAAAGAGCATGGCCAATAGCATTTTGCTGATTGCGGCTATTCTTTTTGTGATTTCTTTTATTTCCTTTGCGAGTTTGGTCTATGGAGCGATTGAAGATGAATTGCCGATGATTATGGTTCTGAGGTCTCTAGGCGTTTCGCTGGCTGGCTGTTTTGGGGTTTTCGTCTATCAAGATATTGTTATGTCGATAGGCAGCGCCTTCTTTTCTTCGATCGCTTATTTGGCATCAATCTTTTTTCTCAACCATTATGAGGCCGGGGCGAGCTTTATGATCGTTCCGCTGCTTTCGTTTCAATGGTGGCTTCCGGTTTTGGTTCTTTTCGGCACCTTCGTTTTCGCCAGCGCGATTACCGGATTTTTTCTTTTCGGGGTTTACTCGAAAAAATCCATTCGTCAAGAAGACTGAGCCATTTCTTAGATTGTCTAAAACCCACATTCGATATTTCAAGGCGCCCTTTTAACAGCATTCGATGCTTTATGAATATTCGAAATCATGGCATTAACCCCGGAGCCTGATCAAAATGAACTGGAGGTTTGTTTCGGCTTTTTTCATTCGGGAACTTCTTCAAAGAGATTGACGAGGTCTTCAATTTTAAGGCGGGCCTTCGTCTCGCCTTCGGCTTCGTAGACGATTTCCCCTTCTTTCATCATGATAAGGCGGTTCCCGTATTTGATTGCGTCTTTCATGTTGTGGGTGATCATAAGGGTCGGGACGTCGTTTTCTTTGACAAGCGTCGCGGTGAGACTCATGACCTTAGTCGCGGTTTTGGGATCGAGGGCAGCCATGTGCTCATTGAGCAGCATGAGCTTGGGATGGCCGCCATCAAAAGAGTGATGGATTGCCTCTCCCCGCCGGAGAAGGACTTCATTCTTTGGCTTAACCGATGCTCGAGATTGAGGCCCAAAGGCCGCAGCATATCAAGGTAGGATTTCCGTTCCTCGCCGCTGATGTGCCACCGGAAGCCATGGGATTTGCCGCGTCTTGCGGCGAGGGATAGGTTCTCCTCCAAAGTCATGCCCCCGATCGATCCCACAAGCGGATTCTGGAAAACGCGGGAGATGAACTCAGCCCGTTTCCATTCAGGCATCTTCGCGATGTCGTCATGATCCAAAAGCAAAGAACCCAAATCGGGCTTGGCGCTTCCGGCGCTGCTGTTGAGAAGCGTCGACTTCCCCGATCCGTTCCCGCCGATCGCGGTGATGGTGAGAATGGGAATTGGCTAGATGAAGATTTTGTTTTTTTTATGTTTCTTATTCCCTATATAAGAAAGAAAAACCCAGGTGGCGCAAACACCTGGTTTCTTATCTTCTCGCGAAGGAGAAGGGATTATGGATTACCGATGTTCAGCGAACGAAGCGCTTCCCACCAGCCGTCTATCGCTAAACGAGCGGTTATCGGGAAACGATGACTTCGGGACTATAGCGGCAATAACGATAGCCAACATCGGCTCTTATTTCTTCGATATGCGAATTGGACATAGGAGCCTCCTTTGGCTTGAGAAAACTTTACTGGGAGGCCAACTATTGTCAATCTTTATTTTTCGGTTATCGTTTCCTCTTTGCTTTGGGCGATAATATCGTTGTTTTATGAAATGCCTTACCAAAGCTGAGAGAATGATTATCTACCCCCTCCTAGCGATTCTTTTGGCGATTTTCACTTTCACGGATCTCCAAATCATGAAAGGGCTTTATGGTCAGGGTGAAGCTTATGGCCAGATCGTTTCGATGACGGGGGAAGCCCCTTTCCAGTTTCTTTCGGTCTTCGGGGGCGTGCTTCTTTTCCGTTTTCGGCCGCGTGACCTTTTATGGAAAAGCATCCTCTTTGGCGCGGTCGGCGCGCTCCTTGCCCTCTCGTTAGCCGCTTATGGGGGCGCTCTTATCTATGTCTATCTCGGCCAGTTCAACTACGGGAAGCCTCTTTGGGTCGCTTTCGCCGTGGGTTTCCTGTATCTCGCCTTGGCGGTGCTTTGGGCTTATTCCCTTAAAACGGAGAACCCGCGAGGGGCTTTCGCTTTCGGGGTTTATGTTCTTTCGATGTATGCTGCCCTTTGGCTCGCAATGGTCATCCTCAAGATGCTTTGGTTTCGGCCCCGCTATCGTTTCCTCGTGAGCGATCGCAACACGGCCGGCGTCGCCTTCCGGCCCTGGTATGTTCTTGGCTTTGGCTTTTGGAGCGACGATTATTCCTCTTTCCCGAGCGGCCACGTCATGAACGCTTTGGGATTGATCACGTTGACGGGGCTGTCCCTCTTCCTCAACCTCAGCGGAAAGGCTTCGCTGAGCCTCCGTCTCGTTTCTTACATTTGGGCTGCCTTGACTGGCCTGGCCCGGATTATCGTGGGCGCGCATTTCGCCACCGACGTCGTCGCGGGTTTCTTCGTCGCCTTTCTCCTTTTTGATCTCGTGAGCACCTTCTTGCTGCCCCGTCTCGCCAAAAAGATGGGCTTTGCCCCCGTTCAAACGTCTCGTTTCTCCGCTGAAAGGCTTTGACAACATACCTTTAGGTATGGATAATATACGCGCACTACTTTTGAAAAGAGCAAACCCCGGTAGAGTTTATTCTCCAAAAAAGAAAGTCATTATAAAAGAAGGAAAAAGATTATGCAGCGTCAAACCACGATTGCTAAACCCCTAGAGGTCAAACACACTTGGTACATCGTCGACGCCACGGATGTGGTGCTTGGACGGTTAGCCTCTCAGATTGCGATCATCATCATGGGCAAGAACAAGCCTACTTATACGCCGAATACGGATGTCGGCGATTTCGTCATTGTCATCAATGCCGCTAAAGTGAAGCTTACGGGCAAAGATGGCGGCGAGCACAAAAAGAACTACTACAACGTCTCGGAGTATAACGGCGGGCTTCGTACCCGGACTTCGGGCGATATGAAGCGCGATTTCCCAGTCGAGATGGTCGAAAGAGCCGTTTGGGGCATGATCCCGAAGGGTGCCTTAGGCCGCAAGATGATCAAAAAGCTCATTGTCTACGCAGACGATAAGTACGAGCAAGAGGCCCAAAAGCCGATCA
This sequence comes from uncultured Bacilli bacterium, assembly GCA_963722445.1. Classification (GTDB taxonomy): domain Bacteria; phylum Bacillota_I; class Bacilli_A; order RFN20; family CAG-826; genus UBA4951. The sequence goes on from CAVRMZ010000020.1 coordinate 9,676, forward strand.
AGCTCGCGATTAAATAAAAGGAGCAACTTATGGCAGAGGACAAAAAGTATTACGGAACGGGCCGAAGAAAGAGCTCGATCGCTCGGGTCTATCTCTCCGAAGGCAAAGGCAAGATCACGGTCAACGGCGTTGTCGTTGACAAGTATATGCCTTATCAGACCCTCGTTCAGAATCTCAAGCAACCGTTGATCATTTCCGGCACCGACGCCAAGTATGACGTCGCCGCCGAAGTCAATGGCGGTGGCTTCACCGGGCAAGCCGAGGCCATTCGTCTTGGCATCGCTCGTGCCTTACTAGCCGCTGGGCAGGATCGCAAGACGCTGAAGGTCGCCGGGATGCTTACCCGCAACCCACGCGTCAAGGAACGCAAGAAGTACGGTCTTAAAGCCGCTCGCCGCGCTCCGCAATTCAGCAAACGTTGATTCTTTAATAAAATCAAAGGCCCGATCTACAAAATCGGACCTTTTCTTTTTTCCGTTATTGAAGTTATGGGCTGACGAGAAGAAACTTGTAAAGAGGATATCAAGGGGGTAACAAAGATGTTGGACAGCGAAGTGGAGAAATACATCATTGCTGAAGGCGAACGCCAAAACTCTGGCATCGAGCTGATTTGCTCTGAGAACTATCCTTCGAAAGACGTGCGGGAAGCGGCGGGGAGCATTTTGACCGCCAAATACGCGGAAGGGTATCCAGGGCACCGCTATTACGGCGGCTGCGTCAACGTCGACGCGGTGGAGAATCTCGCCATCCTAAGGGCTTGCAAACTCTTTCATTGCCAATTCGCCAACGTGCAGCCTCATTCCGGATCCCAAGCTAATTTCGCGGCCTATCACGCGGTGATCAACCCGGGGGACGCCGTCTTAAGCCTTCAATTAAACGATGGCGGCCATCTCACCCATGGCTCCGCCGGTGTCCTTCAGCGCTCAGACGTATAAGTTCGAACATTATTCGTTGGGGGACGATGGCCGTTTGGATTACGAGGCCATCGGAAAGCTTTTGGACCAATACGAGCCCAATCTTTTCTTAGCGGGTTATAGCGCCTATCCTTTCGCGATTGATTTCCGAAAGATGCGCGAACTCATCGATGAGCATAACTCCCGCTCGGCCATCCATTGCTATTTCATGGTGGATATGGCTCACATCGCCGGCATCATCGCCGCTGGTTTGACGCAGAATCCTTGCGACTACGCGGACATCGTGACGACGACGACCCACAAGACTTTGCGCGGCCCGCGCGGAGGCATGATCCTCACCAACGATCCGGATATCGCCAAGAAAGTCAATTCGGCGGTTTTCCCCTATACCCAAGGCGGCCCCTTGGAGCACATCATCGCCGCCAAAGCCTGTTGTTTTAACGAAGATCTCCAGCCCGAATTCGTGGATTACATGAAAGAGGTCTTAGCCAACACCAAAGCCTGCAACGACGAGCTTCTTCGCCTTGGGGCTTCCGTCAGCGGAACCGAGAACCACCTTTTTCTCATGAACGTTCTCAAGAGCTTTGGCTTAACGGGGAAAGACGCCCAGCTTCGTTTGGAGAAAGTCGGCATCACAACCAACAAGAACATGATCCATGGCGATACCTTGAAGCCTAACGAGACTTCAGGAATTCGCATTGGCTTCGCGGCAGCCACCACAAGGGGCTGCACCGTGGGCGACGCCCAGAAGATCGCGGCCATCATTTATACGCTAAAAGGTGCAGGGGGAGCGGGTTGCCCGGCAGTATTGTTGGAACAGTTCCTGTTGTGCAGACGTTATATTATGCGAACAGCAAGTCTTTTCATTGTGCTGGAATATTCCGTACGGGTCTTTTTTTCTGAAGGTCGATCCTCTTGCGGCATTTTTTCTACTGCCGGTTTTTATACTCTCCGCCCTTGCTGCTATCTATGGCAACCGGTGACCTGATGGCTTACCGGGATAAGAAATGGCTGGGGATATCATCGGTATTTTTTCAATCTGCTCGTTGCCAGCATGGCGCTGGTATGCCTTGCGCATAATGCCGTGCTGTTTCTTATATCCTGGGAGTCATGGCTGTTTCTTCTTTTTTCTGGTAGCCTTTGAGTATGAAAAGGCAGCCGTACGCAGGCCGCTCCTGGACATACATGGTCGCAACCTACCTGGGCACAGCATGTCTGCTGCCATGTTTTTAATCCTTGGAACAGTCACCGGTTCACTTGACTTTGATAGTTTTACGCACGGCCTTTCTGCTCAAAAAGCAAATATATGTTTTATCCTTGCACTCATTGGATTTTGGGACCAGAGCCAGGCATCATGCCATTTCACGTATGGCTCCCGGAGGCGCATCCCGCAGCGCCAAGCCATGTATCAGCGTTTATGTCGGGAATCATGATTAAGACGGGCATCTATGGGCTGGTTCGAATACTGACATTTCTGGGGATGCCGCCCCTGTGGTGGGGCTGGCTGCTGCTCGCCGGGATAGTATCCGGCGTGTCCGGGGTGCTTTTCGCGCTGGCGCAGCATGACCTCAAACGTTTGTTAGCATACCACAGTGTTGAATACGGCATCATCGCCATGGGGCTGGGAGTCGGACTGATTGGCTGGAGCGCCGGTTTTCCAACCGTGGCGGCGCTGGGATTTGCAGGGGGACTTTTACACGTACTCAACCATGCTCTGTTCAAGGGATTACTTTCTGGGGCCGGTTCAGTCTTTCAGAATTACCATTCCTGAGATTGATCATCTCGGGGGGCTTATAAAAAAAATGCCTTACACCGGGGCCTTTTTTCTCATCGGGGCAGCAGCAATCTCAGGACTTCCCACCCCTTAACGGTTTTGTAAGCAGAGTTTCTGATATATGTCGCATCGTTTGGGGGGCAATGGCGATGGCGCTTAATCCCTCGATGTCACTTTATGTGCGCCATTGCCAGCCTTGCGCTTATCGGAGGGCTTGCAGTAGCCTGTTTTACCAAGGCGTTTGGCATTGTTTTTCTTGGAGAACCCCGCTCACAGGATGCAGCATCGGGGCATGAGGCAGGCACCTGATGACACTCCCCATGCTGTTTCTTCCCCGCGGCCTGTGTTGCCATTGGCCTTATGGGGCCGCTGGCACTGCACATCGTAGCGCCGGTAGTGGCAACCGTACTGGGCGTTGATCACGCGGGTGAATTCCGGATGGCATCAACGTATCTCCTGTGGGTCACCGGGGATCTGTTGCTTTCATCGTTTTTCTGGCTGCGCTCGCTGGATTTCGCGCGTTTCTTCTTCGGGACGCACCATAGGTAAAACAGTGACCTGGGACTGCGGTTATGCTGCTCCGTCTTTGCCACGCCGTTGAGTACACCGCGTCATCCTTTGCACAACCCATTATTGATCTCTTCCAGGTTTTTATAAGAACAAAAAAGCACATCACTATTCCGGATACCTGTTTCCCCGGCTTCAGCCAGTTTGAGACAC
>CAVRMZ010000021.1:0-11545 GCA_963722445.1 uncultured Bacilli bacterium
GGAACGTGGACATTTTCCTCTATGCGGATAATTACGAAGACGTTGACGAAGGCATTCGTTTCTGCAACCGGAAAGAAATCATCGCTGTTTGCGAAGAAGGAAAGCGCAAAGCGAAAGGAACCACAGGGGAAATCGGCTTGGTTAGCTCCTATTTCGCCAATCCCTTCGGCCCCGTTCAATATGAGAAAGAAACCCATGAACTGGTGAAACAGTATTTTGCGGCCATGGACGAAGGGGGAACGAAACTCGGCATTATTTACACCAAGCTCGGAATCGAGGGCAAGGCCAAAACCGGACCGGAGCAAGCGGCCAAAAAATTATTTGATTGCCTCAATGGTTTTTCGAAATAGACCCGTCTTTGTTTTCCGGCCTCATCAGAATCCGATGCCAGGGTCAGACTCCTTCCGGAATTTTATCTTCCATCAAGGAACGAAGATTCTTCCTTTCGCCATCGAGGACAAAGGTTCCATCCCCTATCGCGTGAATCTCCCGCCGGTCGGATATTTCCTCATTCTCGTAGGCCGCTGCGGCCTGAAGGACGAGAATGCTTTCGTCAGCGAGATACTTCTCGACTTTGCATTCGAAGGAAGCCAAGCATTCTTTAACGAGAGGCGCCGAAGTTTGCTTGCCTTTGACAGGGGTAAGACCAAATTCGCGGAATTTATCGATTTTGGAACCATCGCAATCGCCGATTTTAATCGTTTTCTCAAGCAAAGATACCGGAGGGATATTGATTGTGCATTCTTTCGTTTTCATCAAAGTTTTAAAGGATTCGTTCCAGGCGCCGGTGCAAATGGCGAAACGACCCGAAAAATCCAGCACCATGGTCCAAGAAATGGTCATGAGGTTGTTTTTCTTCCCATCATTAACCCCAACGAGAATCACGGGGCCTTCTTCAAGGTAGGTGAAAGCTTTCCGAATATCCAAGGTTTTCATTTTGCATTTTCTCCTTCTTAAAGGATAACACGTCAAAAAAAGAATATGAAACGTCCCATTTTGGATCAGTTCCTTGCCAAGAGTTGATTTTTTTCTTCTTCGCTTAAGATTCGAACAATCCCTTTTCCCGCATCCATATAGACCCAATCCCCTGTCTTGATAAGAGAGGTGGCATCACTCACATTGGCAATCAAGGGAAGCGCGCATTCTCTAGCGACGACGCCACCGTGCGACAAAGCCGATCCGATTTCCGTAATCAAGCCCGAAATCAGACAATAGTAGGGTGACCACCCAATGTCGGTAAAGGCCGCCACCATAATCTCGCCTTTTTGAAGATTGTTGGCATCATCGGTATTTCTGACCACACGGGCTTTCCCTAAAGCGGTTCCCACGCTAATCGATGTCCCCATGAAGGATTTGAGGCCTGAGACATTCTCATCCAAAGAACGGGGGATCGGTTTCCCAAAATTGACCTCTGAGAAGCGAAGGCGGGCTTGCGCATCAAGAAGGCGACGGCGGGCGAGAGCTTTTTTGACCAACCCCGAATCGCCTTCGATGAGTCTGCCGATCTCATCAAGGGTTAAGAAATAAATCAAGTCTGAATCAGGCAGCATTCTTTTATCCACGAGCTTGTGGGCCAAGGCTTCATATCCTTCTTTGAACGAATCAATGACCCGAACCATTTGCGACTTGGAATACTCGCGGTAATAAACCCCTTTGCGAGCGTTCTTGACGATCTTGCGGAAAATTGAACGCTTCAAACCATGATAAGGGGCCAAAAGGCTAGCGATGTTTTTCTTAACGTCAACTTCCGGTTCAAAGGCGCTTTCAGGCGATGCTAAAACGGCTTTTAAATCAGCGGCGAAAGTCAGAGAATCCCGACTCCATGGTTTGCTTCTCATTTCAGCTTCGCGAACGGCTCGATGACCATGGCGTTTCATGAAATCTCCGTAAATAATCCTTACTTCTCCTTGGCAAGAAGTTAAGAAAGCGGCGATCTCGGGAGCCGAAGCTTCTTTTAAAGAGGGATTTTCCTTAAGCATTGCGATCGCGAGACGCTTTAAGGAAGCGAGGATGTCTGCGCTTTCGATATTTTGGATGCCTTCAAGGGCCAAGGCCACTTTGGCTTTAAGCTCGTTTTTGTCGGCGTATTCTGGATCCATGGCAATCATGATGGCACTGCACATCGCGCCCGAAAAAGACGACGTGATGTAATGGTAATAAAGCGTTGTGTCAAGGTCTTTTTGCTTTTTCTTCAACTCTTGGTAAAGGCCGTTGATATCTTTAGAGAGATCAAAAGAAACCGTTAAGGCCATATGGCGGATTCTGCGTTTGGCTTTGGGGCAAGACATCATCCAATGGGCGTAGACCATTCCGTTATAGGCTCGAACGATGAAAGGCTTCGCTTTTGAGGCATCTTCTTTGATTTCGGGATAGATCCTTCCGCAAAGGGAAAGCTGGACAGCCGAACTGCTAGCCCCTAAAACCGACTTTTCGATCTTGAATAGAGGCGTCATATCGATGAATATATGGTTGGAATAGCTACGAATGCAGCTCCCTTTCGAGATGGCTTCCATTGAGGGGAAAGCATGAACGTGAGCCAACATGCTCCGCATGCCCCAATCGATGGCTTCCATGCTGGTCGACAAGGTCAAAGGCGTAACGGCCCCGGGCATCATCTCCCGGATGTTGCAGGTCGTGATCACGTGATCAGCCACGCAGTCTTTGGAATCAAATTCATCGATGGCCGGTTCTTCACTTGTGGTGATCGGACGGGCTTGGAGCCAAAAGAGACGCCCTTTTTTATCGATGGCCCACTCTAAATCGAGAGGCTTTCCAAAAGCTTTCTCCGCTTTTTTCGCGCCTAACGCAATCATCGAAAGCTCTTGTGCGTTAAGAAGTTTCCCATCATAGGAAGCGGAATCTCCGATGAAGTATTGCTCTGCCCTCTTGTCGCCGGATACGAGGCCTTCTCCCACCCCTGGCACCGCTTCGATCAAAAGCTGGCTCTTGTCGGAAGGGCTTTCCGTGAAACAGACCCCGGCTTTTGAGGCGTCCACCATCTTCTCCACGACGAGGGTCATCTTCGCCTTCGCCCCATTAAGAAAAAGACGAGAATATTCCTTAGCCCGTTCGTTCTCAAGGGATGCCAGACAGCCTTTAACCGCTTTGATGAATTCCTTTTCCCCTTGGATGTTTAAAAACGTCGAATACTGTCCGGCGTTGGAATAGGCGTCACCGTCTTCATTCGTCGCGGAACTTCGCACCGCGACTTCGCCCAAACCGCTCTTTAAATAATAGGACGCCGCTAGGCCGATGTCTTCAGCGCTTTCAACGTCGGTGATGATAAAGCCTGGTGAAATAGGCAAGCCCGCTTTGGACAAAAGGAAAAGGCCTCGGGCTTTGCCGCCGCAGTCCGAAAAAAGCTTGATAGGAAGATTATCAAGAGATTCGATTTCCATCAAGGCTCAATCCAACGTTTGGAATCGGAGTTAAAGCCGAACTCGATGATGCCATAGGCTTTCTCCCCTGCCACTTCAAAGGAACCAAATCCTTCCGAAAAAACGTATTTTCCGCCAAAAGAGAAATTCATCGCTCCATCGCGGTGGTAAGAAACCTCGTAAGACTTCCCATCGTCCATTTGGCAAAGAAAATGAGTCTCATCAAGACCTTTTCCGGCATTATAGATATTCGAAGGGAGAGCGGCTTTGAGGAGGCAGGCCCATTTGTTCCCGTTAAGATCCGTATAGCCGACTTTCAGATCTTTCAAGCCCGGATAACTGACGTGGCTGAGGTTAAAGATCCGGCCTTTCTCCGTAACGGCCAAAAGCCAAAAATGGTTGTTCATATAATCCCATTTCCGCATGCCAAAGGAATGGTCACGGACGCCCTTCAAAGACAACAGGCTTTGCTTGCCATCCAAACTCACATTCAGTTCAAATGACCCCTCCTGTTCATAATGAGTTTGGGAATTGGCTTGAAGTTCGGCAAAGAAAGCCTTGCTCCATTTAAGAGAAGCGATAGCCTCGGCCGTCGTTAAGGGGTTATTGTGATAAGTGAAATCGAAGATAGGGGCGGTCGCCGTAAAGATCCCGGCAAAAACCGCTTTATACTTGCGGCCGCTTTTCTTGTCCAGGAGATTTCCAGAGTAAGAGAAAGACCATTTCTTTCCGCTTTCCAAGCATTTGACCTTAAGGGGTATCCGATTTTCATAGCTTTCCCTTGGATCCACAAGAAGCACATCGCCATCTTTATAGGCAATCCAGACTTCGGTGGGAACCCCCCGCCTTTCCCCCAAACGAGCCAAGAAGAAACGATTGGCACCAAAACCAGCGAAATAATAACTGTTATTGATGTCCGAAGAAGCCTTCTTCGGAAGCATGAATGATTCATATTCCGCTTCCACAAAAGGATGCTTGGCATTCTTTTTTTTCATTGAGGAGAGAATGATTCGCTTTTTGAGCCCATAGAATTTGTTCATGACTTCGTCCTTTCACAATCCGAAAAAACAACTTCGTTATTATATATTTTCCCAAAACGATATTCACTAGGCCTTGGCCGACCGAAAAACCAATTGAAAAATGAAGTATCTGCTAAAGTTTTGCGCGAATTTCCTTTATTTCTTGTTTTTGCTGGTTCGTAATCCTAAAGGAGTCCACCATCTTGGAAATCGTTTTGCGCTTCAAAACTAATGGCCAATCGGAGGAAACAAGGGAATCCCGAATTTCTTCATAGTGGTTTATGGCTAAAGTCGCCAAGAGCCAAGCCTGGCCCATATAGACGTAATATTCCTCATCCGGAACGATTCCTTTTATAAAAGGAGATATCGCTTTTTCGCGGTAGAATTTCATGGCATAAACATAGGCGAATCTCTTTTGGTAAAGAAATCGAGACTTTGTGAAAGAAGCGTAATAAGGAAGAAACTTACGTTCCGAACCTTTTTCCATGAATTGAGAAAGCGAATCAGTGATTTCCCAGCTTCGGGCAAATCGGAGGTTCTTGGCCAAAAAGTCCATTTGTTCGTGAAATGTCTTTAGTCTCTTGAGAGAAAGCCAAAAATAACTGGTGGTTAATTCAACGGATTCATTCAACGAAAACTCTTCGGGTTTCAAAACGAAATCCGCAAAATGCCGGCTGACGATTTTTTTAAGATCAGGAGTTGCCAAGCAACAGGCCGTAGGCAAATCCGAACCCACCATTTTGCTTATCTTAAAAGAATGGATATCGTAACCGCGGCCATAAAGTTCCGTTTTGAAGGCCTCGTAAGAATTGCTCATACCTCTATCGCCAGCGCATCGTTAAGATTGGGACGATCCCGAAGAGGAAGAAGAAACGCCATTGTAATCTTTAAGAACAGGATAAGCTATCTCGCATTGATTCCAAGTAATGGTTTCATCGGTTTCGGTTTGGTCGCTGGAATTGACGAGGCTGACGTACGTTGGAAGGTTGCCATTGAATTTTGCTCCAACCGTATCTGCTTTATTGAGACTTGAGATTGGAGAGCCCGATTGGATGCTGAGGCTTGAAGCCGATAAAGAAAGATTCCCATCTCCGGTCGAATTGTAGGTTTCCTTCCCCGCCGAATACGAACCGGAATTCAAATCATTGAGAAGATCAAGAAACGAACCAGAGGTCTCGGTGGCAATGCTATAAATGATATCCAAAGTGTCATTGGTGTCGTCTTTCCAAGCGGAAGTGACAGCGGAGTAATCCTTAAAAGCCTTCGTTGAATAAGTTTTGGTGCCGTTGTGATTGGTGGCTTTTAGAATGGTCATTGGGGAAATGATGTACTCCCAGTTTTCAACATAGAAAGAAGGTGAATCGCCTTCTGAGGAATCGCTGGGGTTTCCAGCGTCAGTCGAAGAGTATTTTGCATAAAAATAATGCGAATTTGAGTCATAGCGATAAGCGGCCGGAACCGTTTCGACGGTCGGGGCCTTGTTCGTGATATCCATGGTAACGGAATTTGGAAGGTTGAAATCCGAAACCGTGACATTGGCGTTGATGCCAGATAAACGTTCAATGGCGGTTACGCGTGTGATGGTCGAGCCCGTAGCGCCCTTTCCGCAGGAAGCCATCAAGAGCGAAGCAGCGGCCAAAGTTCCGACCCATAATGACTTTTTCTTCATAAATGCTTCTTGATGCGCCAACAATCATAACATTTCACACAAAAGCTGTTATCTTTTTTTGGCAAAGCGAAGAAAAAAGGGCAAAAAGAGACGTTTTCAATCAAAAAATTATTTCAGATAATTTTTCATAGTTCTAGAAGCAAGGCGGAAAAACTCTTTTCTTCATTAATTCCGTTGGTTAAAGAACCCGCTATGAATCACAAATAAGGAAAATCAATCTTGGGCTTGGTTCTTTGGCTTTATTGATTTCCTGCAAGAAACTTAACTTTCTTTTCTTCAAACGCGGCTTAAGGGATATTATTCGGCTCTTGAGCTGAAAAAAATCATAAAACCTTTAGACGCAATCCTTTCATCGATAACCCGGTTTCAGCAAAGGCGATTTGGGAAAACGGCCAGTAATCGTTTCTTGGCCTCTTTCCCATTTTTTGATTTTTTACAATCCTCTTTCTATCCTTGCAAAGAAAACAATTTTGGAACTAGAATGGAACACGTTGAGGAAATAAACATATGGAATCGAAGAAACTCGGTTCGCGTTTCTGGTTAACGATTGCCCTCGTTGGTTTTGTTGGCCAATTAGCTTGGGCCATTGAGAACAATTACATCAACTTGTGGGTTTATTCTCAAACGGGTTCCGCTTCTGGTATCACATGGATGACGATTTCAAGCGCCATCGCCGCGACTTTGACCACGATCTTCATGGGTACTTTGTCAGACCGCTTAGGCAAACGTCGGCTCTTTATTTCGATAGGCTATATTGTTTGGGGCTTGACCGTTTTCTCGTTTGGGCTTCTTAGCTACGACAACATGTTCACCATCACGAATGACAAAGCTTCGGCTATTTTGCTGGTGGGAATTTCCATGACCATCGCCGACTGCGTCATGACGTTCTTTGGCAGCACTTCCAACGATGCTGCCTTTAACGCCATGGTGACCGATGATACGGACACCACCAACCGCGGCAAGGTCGAAAGTTTCTTATCTATTATTCCCTTGGTCGCAAATATTGCGATGTTGTTGATCGGACTTCCTTTGCACGTTGGATCAACCGCTGCAAAAACGCCTTTTGAAACTGCCGTAAACAATGGGACAACGACTCTTGCGACCGCGATGGCCACCCCGTGGCTTATTTATTTTATTATCTGCGGAGGAATCGTTACCATTATCGGCATCGTCTCTTTTTTCCTTATCCCAAAGGATCGCTGCGTCCCCAATCGAAACGAACCTTATTTGAAGAAAATCACTTATGGATTCCGGCCTTCGGTGATCAAAGCCAACAAGAATCTCTTCATCGCCCTATTGGCTTTCATGTGCTTCAATTCGGCAATTAATGCCTTCATGCCCTATTATCTTGTGTATTTCCAAGCCATGAATTCCGTTGGATCTGGCACGAACTTTTACATTGGGATGGGCTCCATCCTTTTAGGCAGTTCCTTAATCGCTGGTTTAACAGGCATATTTATGGACAAAATTGGAAAGCTAAAATTATTGATTCCCGGAGTTTTGGTCGCGGCTATCGGCTGCTTATGCCTCTTTTTCTCCTCTGGCTTAGGATCTTTCATTGCCTCGGGCATCGTCATGATGTCGGGATACCTCGTGGCTACGGCGGTCTTGGGGGCGACAGTTCGGGATGAAACGCCAAGAGATGATGTTGGGCTTTTTCAAGGAGTTCGCATGGTGTTTGCGGTCCTTGTCCCAATGGTGGCGGGTCCTCTTATTTCTCAGGCTTTCTTTACAAAAGGAACACTTGACCAAAGCCACCCGGACCTTCAAGGTCTTATTCCGAATGCCAACATGTTTTTGGTTTCATTGGTCTTCTTCGCTGTGTCGATTTTCCCAATCGCTTGGCTCTTGGCGGTCAAAAAACCTTTTGCCAAAAAGCCTAAAGAAACCGCGTCCTGATGTTTTCGCTTTCTCCTTTGGGCATCCTTTAGGAGATGGCCTATACTACTCGCATGAGTAAAGAATTAGTTCTGGCTACGCATAATAAAGACAAGATTCGTGAATACCGCGAGCTTTTAGTTCCTTTAGGCTATGTTCTTTATTCGGCCAAAGACCTTAACATCTCTGCAGAAGTCGAAGAAACAGGCAAGACTTATTCCGAGAATGCCCTCATCAAGGCCAAGGCTTTACGAAAATTGGTGAAGTGGCCCGTCATCGCGGACGATTCTGGCCTCGAGATTAGGGCCTTAGGGAATTTCCCAGGTCTTCATTCCGCGCGTTTTGCTGAAAGCTTAGGCGGAAATTATGCCGTCGTCGATCGCGAAATCCTTCGACGGATGGAAAACGCAACAGATCGTTATGCCGCTTATCATTGCTGCATCTGCCTTCTTGAGAAGACGGATTCCAAACCTCTTTTCTTCGAAGGACTTTGCGAGGGATCGATTCTTCCCGAAATCAAAGGAACCCACGGCTTCGGCTATGATCCGATTTTCCGTTATGACAAAGGGGATCTCAACTTCGGGGAATGCTCCGAAGAGCAAAAGAACGCGGTAAGTCATCGTGCGATCGCCTTAGGGAAACTTGTAATCTTCCTCGCTAGTTAAGGGCGCTCAGAACAAGTCCTAAGACAATCAAAAACTGGCCGCTTAAATAAGTCAGCATGATATAAAAATCCCGACGCGGAAGATCCTTTTTGAACAGCGTGTAGGAAAGAATCAAATCGCTGATGACAAAGAAGATTCCGCCGATGGAACACAAATAGAAGTAATCCGTTCGGTCGAAAAAAAGGAAAAGAAGAAATGGGATGATGGCTTCCGATACCACCGCGTCCATATAAAAGGCACCATAAATCGAAAAAAGCTTTTTACGGGTCAGCAAATAAGTCGGATACCAAAACAAAGCCGGAGTCAAAACGGCATAAAGGAGAATCCAAATCCAATTGTAAGGCCAAGGATTCGCGTAGCCTCGAATAAAGATAAGATCTAGCATGGCCGAGAAATATAAAACATGGCCAACATAAAATGCCAAAATGCCGGTGATAACCATTTTTTGGTTTTCTTTAAAAATCAAAAAAACATCCCCGATCATCCCAAAATAAGCCCCGATATAGATCAAAGGATAAGACGGGGCGGCCACTGCGGCTGCCGTGCCTAAAAAGAACAAACAAAAAGGCTTGGATATTTTCCGTGGCTTGTCATTTTCGGAAAAGCCAGCCACAAGATTGATGACGGAAGCGGCTCCGAACGAACCGACCAAAACCCAAAAAATAACGCCGCTGACGCCGGTAGGAAAAATCATTTTCCTTTTCCCTTTCGTTTTTTCTTGGCAAAACGGGCATCAAGTTTCTTTAACTTCAATTCTTGCTTTTTTCGCTGCTCTTCTGCTTTCATCTCCGACTCCTTTTTGGCTGCGGCCATATACTCATCAAACATGACCTGCCATTTTTCTCGCTTAGCGGACAAAGCGAAAAGCCAGTTGTAATGCTCCTGCGCTTTTTTAATCTGGTCTTGAAAGGAATCCTTGATCTTGTCCCATGACACTATGAAATGGGAATCGGCAACGGCTTTTCGAACTTTGGTGAGTAAGCCGATAGACCAGCCGAAATCCACTGCTAAAACGCCATAGAAGAAAGAGATAACCATGGCAACGATCAACTCATTGGCGACAAACCAATGAGCAAGGCCAACGAAAGCGGAATTGAGAACAAGAACGTACATGGCGCCGCATAAGATCCAAATAGCAGAGAAAAAAGGGCAAATGATTCCTTGAAAATTCCAAGGCTGGGTCGAATAATCCCATAATTGAACTTTTAGGCCTTTGATGAAAATGAGCCCCGCGATGTATTCAATTAAGGTCATGAATAACCCGATGGTCAGAATCTCAAGGAAATAATTAAGCCAAGTCCAAGAAGAAATGCTTTCCCATGGAATGACGTTGGCGAACAAATAAAAACTAACCAGGCCAAAGCCATAAATCGGAAGAATCGGTCCGGTCAGAAAACCTGGGTTTACCCATCTTTTCGCACTGACGAAGCGCCGAAAAAGAAGCTCGATAACCCAACCGATGGCGCCGCCCACAAAGAAGAGACCACTATAAGCAATAAAGGTGCCCATGCCCGGTTATTTTACCATAATAAGCCCTTGCTTCATTATAAAAGAGAACTCATCAGAAAGTTTGATGGATAAAATCCAATCAGAAAACGGGATAGAAATAAGCCTTCCCGACGATATGATTGAAATCAACGGTCTGGTTGTCGATCCGTTCCACACCATTCCCGAAATACACGCCTTCCCAGCTTCTCGGAGCGCTTGTCGTCGTCACGCCATAGTTTTTAGCGCCAGAAGCCCCCATGAAAGAGAAAGTGGTTGTTGCTCCGGAAATCGAAATCGCATACTTCAAAGCAGTAAAATAAGGTACATCAAAAGACTTTAAAAGCCCAGCGGCGGTTCCGCTTATGGCATCGCTTTCGGAGTCATAAACATCGATTTCGAAACTCTTAAAAATATCTTCAAAAGTAGCATCGAAAACCAATTTGGCGTTAACGTCTTTAAGGCTCCCCAAAAAGAACCAGGTTTCACCGTTGCTGATATAGGTCGGATACGTCTGAAGGCCGCTCGAATTCACGCGCCATCAAGCTCCTCGAATCGTACGAATCCGCCGTTCGGCTGCACTTTTCGGTGACCGATACCGGCATCGGCATGACAGAGGAGCAACTGCAAAAGCTATTCACCTCCTTTTCCCAGGCCGACGGATCAACCACCAGGCGGTATGGCGGAACCGGCCTGGGCTTGGTGATCTGCAAGCGACTCGTCCATTTGATGCAGGGTGACATCAAGGTTAACTCAATTCCCGGCCAAGGCAGCACCTTCTGTTTTACTGCGGTTTTCAGCCCTTCACCCAAGTCAAGTCAACAGGAATTTGCCATTCCCGGCTGGTTCAGTGACCTGCAGGCGCTGATCGTCGATGACAGCGTTGTTTCCAGGCGCATTCTCGGCTATGCCCTGGAATCTTTTACCATACCATTTACCGCTGTCACTTCCGGTGAAGAGGCGATAGCCGCAACAGAGGCCGCTTCCAGCCGCCCCGTACAGCCTCATCCTCATGGACATGGAGATGGCCGGAATGGACGGTATCACCGCCTCAAAAAGGATTCTTCAAGGATCTCACGGTGAGGTCGCACCGAAAATCATCATGGTCACCGCCTATGGCCAGGAAAGGCTGGCAAAGGCCGCCACCGCCGCCGGTATCCATGGCTTTCTGGTGAAGCCGGTATCGAAGGCCGCTCTCTTTGATGCAATCCTCGAATGCTTCGGCTTCGCGCCCGAGCGGCGGGCTTGATGCATCCCCGGGGGATACCGCCTTACAACTAACCAGGCACATTCGCGGCAGCCACGTTCTTCTGGTGGAGGACAACCCCATCAATCAACAGTTGGCCACCGAGCTCCTTGAACAGGCGGATATCCGGGTAACCCTTGCTGAGAACGGCGTTCAGGGAGTCGCCGCTGCAACATCCGGTCACTTTGAACTGATTTTCATGGATA
>CAVRMZ010000022.1:0-8659 GCA_963722445.1 uncultured Bacilli bacterium
AGTCGGTATGAAGGGAAAGGTACCCTTTTAAATCGGAGGGCTTCCCTTTGTGACGAGGGGAAGCATAGTGATCCATGATGATCTCCCGCATCATTTCGGGCGTGAGTTCAATTGAAGTAGGCATCTAAGAACTCCTTTCCGTGGCGAACCGCATCCACCAAGGCATCGATATCCTCCTTGGTCGTATAGAAATAGAAGCTGGCGCGCACCGTCGCAAGCACCCCTAAGTAGGCCACGAGAATCTTGGCGCAATGTTGGCCGCTCCGGCAGGCGATGCCACGGCTATTGAGGTATGTGGCGGCGTCCTGCGCGAAAACGTCTTTGATGTTGAATGTCACGATTCCGGCTTCGCTTTTAGCGTTATAAATAATCGCGTTCCCGGTTTTTTCGAGTTGCTCAACGGCGTATTTTTTAAGGCTCTCCTCATAGTCGTTGATGTTGTCGAGGCCAAGAGCCATGACGTATTTCACGGCCGCGTCGAGCCCGAGGATCCCTTCGATGTTCTGGGTCCCGGCTTCGAAGCGCAGCGGAGGCTCGAGATAGGAAGCTTCCCCGCACATGTCGAATTTGTTGTTCATGCCGCCGCCGGTCATATAAGGATCGGTTTTTTCGAGCAAGGCAAATTTGCCATACAACACGCCGATGCCGGTAGGCCCGCAGATCTTGTGACCCGAGAACGCCAAGAAGTCGCAATCGAGGGCTTTGACGTCGATTCTCATGTGGGGAACGCTTTGGGCCCCGTCCATGATGAAGAGGGCGCCATACTCATGCGTGAGGGCAGCCAATTCTTGGCATGGCGCGATGTAGCCGAGGACGTTTGTGATCTGGGCTACCGCGACGATCTTGGTCTTTTTGGTGATGGTTTTGCGGAGATTATCGACAGTGAGACGCCCTTCTTTATCCAAAGGAATGAACTTGATGACGGCTCCCGTCATCTCAGCGACTTTGTACCAGGGCAGCACATTGGAAGCGTGCTCCGCTTCGGTCAAGAGAATCTCATCGCCCTTCTTAAGATACTTGGCGCCATAGCCAAAGGCCACAAGGTTGAGCGAAGCGGTCGTGCCCGCGGTGAAAACCACTTCCGTGGGATCGCAATTCAAAAGCTTGCCGACATCTTGGCGGGTTTCCAGGATCTTCTGATCGATGGCATAGCAAAGATCGTAATCCCCACGATGGGAATTGCTGGTCTCGTGGGTGTAATACGCCTCGACGGCTTGCAAAACGCAGTCGGGCTTGAAAGTCGTGGAAGCATTGTCGAGCCAAACCAAAGGCTTTTTTTGCATCAGCACGTGATTCCGATACATCGGGAAATCTTCCCGGATTTTATAAGGATCGATCATTTTAGATTCCTCCTTCGATCGCCGAATCAATTCTTGCGACAAGCGCCTTATCGGAAAAGTAATTTTCAATCGGCTTGAGATAGCCTAAGGCGATCAACCGTTTGGCTTCTTCTTCGCCGATGCCCCGCGATTCGAGATAGAAAAGGTGATCTTCGTTAAGACGGCCCACAACCGCGGCATGCGAAGCGTCAACATCGTTCTCGGCTATTTTGAGAATCGGGGAAGCAAGGCCATCCGCGGTTTTGTCGAAAACGATGATTTTGGCGGTTTGCCGAGTCACGCTCTTGCGACTTCCGTTTTTGATTTCGGAAGTCCCAGCGAAAACAAGGAAACTTTTTTCTCTCGCGATGCCGTAATTGGACATGAGCGCGCTCGTATGCGGGGCTTCATGAGTGACGGAAGTGAGAAAAGTCTTCTTATTGTCCTTCTCCGCCATCGAGGCGAGATGCCAATCGCAGGAGGCTCCTTCGCCTAGCAAGCGAACGTTGAGAATGACCTTCCCTGAAAAATCCGCGAAATCCGCGAAAGCGCCTAAGAAGGTCCCGTTCTTATTCACGCTGACCTCAATGTCGATATCGCTCATGGCTTTGAAAGAAGCGAGGAGAAGTTTGAGGGAGCCATCTTCCGGAACGAGGAAACTCGCCTTTTCAGGAATGGTGTCAACATAGGTGATTTCTTTGTTGAGATCGCTATTTTTTGGCATCATCTAATCTCGCTTTCGTCGCGCAGGCCCCAATCGAAACGCTGTTCATCGGGACATCGGTCTCCTTTTCAACGGGGATCCCCAGCTCGGTCTTAATCCATTCATAGCCTTCTTTGTCGATGCGCCCAATGATCTCCGGCCCGCCTTTGACGACGATGCGGCCATTGATCAGAATGGCGGCCTTGCTGGGATGGATCATGTCATAGAGACGCGCGTAGTGGCTCACCACCAAGAAACCGGCCCCGCGCTTTTGCTCTTCGCGAATGGCTTCGGCGACGATACCCATGGCATCGACGTCAAGCCCGGAATCGATTTCATCGAGAATGGCGATTCGCGGGGCCAAGAGTTTCATCTGCAGCATCTCATTCCGTTTCTTTTCGCCGCCTGAGAAGCCTTCGTTGAGATTGCGTTTGCTCATTTCGAAAGGAATCCCCATTTCGGCATAGGCTTTTTGAAGGGCGTTATAGAATTCAAAGAGGCTTAAGGGCTTTTGGCGGTGGGCATTAATGGCGGCCTTGAGGAAATCGGCGCTATTGAGGCCTGGGATCTCGCTGGGGTATTGCATGGCGAGGAACAAGCCGGCCAAACTGCGCTTGTCGGGGGTCATCGCCAAAACATCCGCCCCTTCGAAAGTGATGGAACCCGAGGTTACGGCATAGGTGGGATTGCCCATGATCGCAGCCAAAAGGGTGCTCTTGCCATGGCCATTGGGTCCAAGCAGGGCTAACGTCTCGCCTTCCTTGACCTCGAGATCGATTCCGCGAAGAATCTCGTTTCCTTTGACGCTGACATGCAGATTTTTGATTATTAGAGTCGCCATGTTTCCTCCCCGAAGCGCCCCTATTCTAATGCTCAGGCGATAAGGGCGCAAACGATACGATTATCAATTAAAGAGTTATCCGCGACACGCGTGTGCGCGCGTTAAACTTTGTGTTGCACCCATTCTCTTTAGAGAATAGACTTATCTCGCAATATTTACGCAAGGAGGAACGAGTCCACACGTATGAAAAATAAGAAATACGCCCTCGGACTAGTAGCATTGATTGCCGCCGTTTCAGGATTAAGCGCCTGCAACTCCGCGACCGCCACCGACACTGGCGCGATTTTTACCTATACGGATGCGCAAGGCAATCGTGTCAGCTACTCAGCCGAGAATTTGCTTAATGATTACCGGAAAACCGGCACTTCGCTAAGCACTGAATTCGACAAAATCTACGAGGTTTTGGTCCGCCACTATTATGATACGATCGGCGGAACCACGTTATCCGATCTTAAAGCCAAAGCCACGGCCGATGTTTTGAAGGATAAGCAAACCGCAGATACGAATTCCGGAAACAACAAAACGACTTATGAAGTGGAGTGGGAAAAAATTCTCTCCAACAACAGCTGCAAGAACGTTGATGATCTCTATCAATATCACCTTTATGCCGAAGAGAAGGAACGGTTCCAAAACGATATCTATCTCACTTTCGGCACTGGCGATACCAATATCAACGGCCTCGAAGTCATGAGAGATGGCGGAAATTATACCTATACCTCTAATAGCAAATCGGTCACCAAGACCGCTTTTGAGAAATCGGCGGCCTGGGGCATCGGCAACGAAGGCTGGCTCAAAGACCAGATGCCATACCACACCCGTAATATCCTTGTTAAATTCGCCTCCGCCAAAGCCAATGAATTCACCCAGGACAAAATCGGGGAATCCACAACCGCCGGCGAAGGCGGCGAAACCACGAAACTGGCCGATGTCGTCATACAACTTGCGGGCGCCAATATCGGTTCCGGTTCCTTGAGTGGAGTTTCTAGCGATAGCCGCTGGACTTTCGGTACTTTAGCCAAACAATATTCTGACGATTCCAAAAGCGCGGCGGCCTATGGCGATATTGGCATCATGACAAAAGTCATGTCTAGCGACGATCTCATCAATGAGTACAAACTCGGAATTTACGCTTTTGATTCTTTATACAATCAGCGCGAGAGCTCCTCGACCTATGGCGCTTCGAACGCCTTCCGTCTCCAGCCAGGTCTTAAAGAAGACGCGGCCGCGGCAACCGATGTTGACCCAAGCCAAAAACTGACCGATACCGGCACAACGGTCAATGAATTCTTCAAAGACGAAGGCATCGGCCAAATTCCTTTCGGCGCGGCCTTAGCGCTTTACGACAACGCCAGCGTCATTAAGGATGCCAACGGCAACCTCGTTAACGGAGGCAATGAAGCTTTCTATCCTCGCAACATCATCTATAACAAATATTTCAACAAGCATAACGTTTGCGTCATCACCCCGAACGCGATCGAGATGAACGCCACTTCTAACGAGGCGGATGCCGCCACCAAAGCCGCTGCGAATGCGGCGTCCAACGGGATTAATGGCGCTACCGTCAGCGGCGAAAACTACAATGGCGTCTACAGTTCTCAATTCGGCAATCTTCCGGGCTTCGGCGTGGATACCACAAACGTCCTTCCGTCTTTTAATCACAATGTTTTGACCGACAGCGATGGCCAGATTGTCCTGGCCGTAAGAGGCGGTTCCGGAACCTCTTATCAAGGCGTTTTCTTCATCACGATCCAGCGGAGCGCGCTTTCCCAATACGGAATCATCGAAAGCAACGGGGAATACAAAGAAGCCGCCGAAAGCGATGTCAAAAATTCGAGTGGCTATAAGATCGATTCGCCATCCATCAACGATTACTACACCGTTTCTGTCCCTGATTCAACGAAGTATCCAACCGTGGCTTCGACGCCGATGACCACGTTTGTGAACTTCAACAAGCAGCAAACCTCAGATTTCACGATTCGCAGCGGAGTAATCGCCTCTGCCATCAAGTCTTACAATACGTCCTTATCGACTTATCAATTCCAAATGCTCTTTGAGAACGGAGCCGTTTCCTTTAATGATTCCACCCTTCAAAATGAGCTTGAGAACTATTCGACCACCAAGAGGCAATCCGGTGTGGATGATGCCTTTACGGCCTGGGCTAAGAAATGGAAAGAGTACGCCGAGCTCATCGAAGCGCAGGAACAAGCCAGATCTCAGGGTTCAGGCCAGATGACGGGCAACCTCTTAAGCGAGGTCTGCGCGGTTGGCTATGGAACTTCGACAAAATCGAGTCTTTGGGAAAAAGGAGGAGCATGTTACTATGACACAGGGAAATAAGGGGAAGTTCGTTCTGCGATTGGGCGCGGCCGCTTTGGCGGTCGGCTTGCTCGCTGGCTGCGGCACGATCACGGCCACTCCGACCTCGAGCGTCTATAACCAAGACCTTCTTGATTTCGGCAGCGGCGCCTCGACCGTCGAGCATAATACGCTGAGCCGCATCTATGACGCCCTCGTCACCGAAGGCGACACCAATTCGGCCAAAGTCCTCGATAACATCCTTTATATTTATAGCCAGTCCATTTATGGGTCCTTCTACGATACGACGAGCGGAAGCACGACCGTCAAAGGCCTCAAGACCGTGGTCGAAGAGTATCTGGCGGATGCGTCCGCCACGACGGACATCGACGCTTTCGCAGCCAGTTACTCGGTTTACAAAGCCGATGACGGGGTCGCCGCCCACACGCGCACGAACGCCGTCAACTTCTATAACGAAGTCATGTTCCGCATCAACACCATTTTCTATGGCTATGTCGGCAATACGAGTTATCAGTATCGAAGCCAATTCCAAGAGAAGCTTTTCTACGACGCCCAGATCAAGAACTATTACGATTTGGCTCAAAAATCCAAAGACGGCGGAGCCGCTTTCTCTTCGAATTACGTCCAGGTCGACGGCGCGTTCCGGCTGACGGGCGACGAAACCGTCGATGCCGTCTCCATGGCCAAGTATTTCACCGATCTTTTCTACGTCTATGAGAACTACATCAAGATCACCATTCTTCCCGACATCTATCGGAGCGAGCTGACCTCGGAATACCTCTATAGCGAGAACTTCGGAACCTTGAGGATGACCTCGGCCCGCAAAGTCGATTACATCAAGCTGGCCGAAAACGGCGAGTATTCCTATTCGGTTCTCAACCTCATGAAGGCCTATTGCAAAGAGGTCATCACCGCGGGGCTGTCCTCCACGTATGGCTTCCCGTTCCTTAATGCCCTTTATAAAGGCACGGTGAGCGAATATATCGCGAATCTTCCGTCCGCTTCGCGCACGGCTGCCACCGCGATGGCTGCCTTAATCTATGGCGATGCGGGATGGACCACGACTTCGGTCACCATCGGGACGACCGTCTTCTCCACTTATGCCCAATCGTCCTTAGGCACGATCATCACGAGCTACAACAAGCTCAAAGCCAGCCGGTTTGACGACAACACCACGGTCCGCAGCGATTTCACGGGCTCTGGCGCCTATCCGGTCGAAACCGGCTTCGATATCAAGTATCAGGCCTTATTAGCCACCGATGCCTCAGCCCATGGCTGGTACACCGCCGGCGGGCTCGATGCCCTTCCGTCAAGCCTTAAGGATCGGGTTTTCCTCGTCCAAGTCGGCAACGAAGTCGATTCCTTTAGCGGAAACGGCGTCGACAAGCTTCAGTATGGCTGGTACGTCGGAGGCGACTATTACCTCACCCCGGCCACTTACGAAACCAACACCGACTATCCGTATCTCGTCACCGAGAGCTCTTCTTACTACATCGTGAGAGTCGACGAGGCGGTCAAAGCGGCCAAGATCACGGAGCCGACGTCAACCTCCTCCGCCAACTATTCCCTTTATTACGATACGGCGAGGGGCTATGGCACCGCGCAGGCGATCGCCCGCAAAGTGGCCTATTCCCTCTCCTCAAGCGATACCTGGAAGAAAGCGGCCAAGACCTACTACGTCAATCAGATGGCCCTCATCTATCACGATTCCTACGTCTACAACTACTTCAAGACGACGTTCCCGGATCTCTTTGATTGAGAAAGGGGCGACTCGCTATAATGAGGGGGTGGCTTGAGGCCACCCCTTTTTGAGACCTTAAGGAGCCAATCGCATGAAAGACATCTTCTGTCAGATCGTCGATGGGGAGATCCCCTCCGTCAAAATCTATGAGGACGACGACGTCCTCGCGATTCTCGATATTTCCCAGATCACGCGCGGGCACGCCCTCGTGATGGCCAAAAAGCATTACGACAGCTTCCTCAGTTGCCCCGCCCCGATCATGCACAAGGTTTATGACGTGGCCCAGCGCATCGGGCAGGCCGATATGGCGGTCCTGGGGGCCAAAGGCGTCAACATCCTCACGAACGTCGGCGAGGAGGCCTGCCAAAGCGTCCCCCATTTCCACGTCCACGTGATCCCCCGCTACATCAAAGGCGAAGGCGGCTTCACCCTCACGATGAAAGCGTCCGAATACGATAAGAAGGCCTTGCCCTTATTGGCGAAGGAAATCTCCGCTCAAATCAAGAAGTAGCCTCAGGGGGCCTGTCGCTTTTCGCCTCGGGTCCTTTTTTAAGATCATTTTTTACAAAAGGGGCCGGATTCGCTCCTCCTAAGGCCTTTGTCCCGTTGTTTAATAAGAAGGCCTTGTAAGCGCTTCCACATTTTCGATTCCCATGCTATATTAGTGGTGCGAGAGAAGGAAGCCAATCCCTCCCGCTCCCGCGGAAAAAGGTCGGTATGGCAGTTCCTGACAGGGCGGCTAATCGGATGGGCCGATGGAGAGCAAATCAGGGATCGCTAGACGAAAGGAAATCACCCTAAGTCGGAGGCTCGGGGTGATTTTCATTTGGTGAAGGCCTCTAAGGGGAAGCGCACTTCGATCCGGGTCCCCCGCCCGAGCTCCGAATGGAGGCTGATCGAGGCTTTGTAGAGCGAGGCGATGTGCTTGACGATCGATAGGCCCAATCCCGTGCCCCCGTTTTCGCGGCTTCGGGATTTGTCGACCCGATAGAAGCGCTCAAAGACCCGGTCCTGGTCTTTTTTGGCGATGCCGATGCCATCGTCCTCCACCGCGACGGCGTTGCCCGCCATGACCACTTTGGCGTAGCCGCCTTCGCGGTTGTATTTGATCGCGTTCTCGAGGAGATTCCGGATCAAGGAATAGGCGTCTTCTTTGGCGATCGAGACTTCGGCGTCCCCTTCAAGGGAGATCGCGACCTTCTTTTCCTCCGCCAAAGGCGACAGCTCAATCAGGATCTCCTCGACGACGGGCCGCAGATCCAAAGGCGACGGATGGGCCCACTCCCGGTGCTCGAGCTCGCTAAGGGAGAGCATGTCGACGATAAGGGAGAGCATGCGGGTGCTTTCCTTCGCGATCTCCTCGCAATAGGGCTTGATCGTTTCGTCGCTCGTCGCGAGCTCGATCATCTCGTTGAAGCCTTTGATGGAAGTCAAAGGCGTTTTTAATTCGTGGGAGGCCGCGGCGAAGAAATCGCGCCTCGTCTCCTCGCCCTCCTTCTCCGCGGTGATGTCCGTGAGGACGACCCTTATCCGTAATTTTCCTAATGTTTATATAGGCTTAGAGAATTTTACAATAGTTGGTATCGGCGAATTCGAAAAGGATACGCTATTGTCATTTAAAACTTTTAGCGTTAGTGTCGACCTGATTAGCGCTATAAAAATGACCAATATTAAAGTAAAATCCATATTACTCGATGAGCCACGTGTTTCGGCACATGTTTTAAAAAATGGTAAGGCAA
>CAVRMZ010000023.1:0-8070 GCA_963722445.1 uncultured Bacilli bacterium
TGTCCGGGCATCAAGGATGCTCAAGGCGTGGCAGCTCTCGACAAACTCTTCAAAGAGATCGGCCCGAAGTATAAGGACCGCAAGGGCGGCTATACCCAAGTCTATAAGCTTGGCGCCCGCAAAGGCGACAACTCCGAAATCAACCTCGTCAAATGGGTTGATTAAGGATCCTTACGAAACGATGCCCCTCCATCAAGGAGGGGCTTTTTTTGCCCCCTTTGTTTGGCCCACTTACTTTTTTGTTGCGAAACGCTACGGAGACTTCATAATGTTTTCGCCCGCAATACGGGAGAAGGAGATCTCAAATGCTTATTTTGGAAGGAATTCCTGGTGTCGTGATTGCCTTAATCATCATTGCCGTCATTCTTGTCATTGTCGCCATCAGCGTGATCGGCTGGTGGATCGGCACGGCCAATCGGCTGCGGAGGGACCAAGTCAAAATCGACGAGTCCGCTTCGGGCATCGATGTCGCCCTAACCAAGCGCTTCGATCTATTGACCAAGTCCATTGCCGTCGTCAAAGGCTATGCCAAGCACGAATCCGAGACTTTGGAAAACGTCATCGCGATGCGGCGTCCGACCGCGGATTCTTCGATGAAAGACAAGGCGGATTTCTCGACCGCCGTCAGCAAAG
This sequence comes from uncultured Bacilli bacterium, assembly GCA_963722445.1. GTDB lineage: Bacteria > Bacillota_I > Bacilli_A > RFN20 > CAG-826 > UBA4951. The sequence goes on from CAVRMZ010000023.1 coordinate 634, forward strand.
CCTTCGATTCGATTAACGTCGTCGCCGAGCAATATCCGGATCTCAAGGCCAATCAGAACTTCTTAGCCTTGCAGAATCAGGTGAGCGACGTCGAAGAGCAGCTTCAGGCCGCTCGGCGCGTCTATAACGCCAACGTCAGCGTCTTCAACCAGGAGATCATCGTGTTCCCCTCTTCGCTCATCTCTCATCACTATGGCTTCGTGAAGCGCGATTTCTTCGAGGCGGAGGAAACCAAGCGCGAAGACGTGAAGATCGAATTCTAATTCGCTTTCGCTAGGCCGCCTGATTGGCGGCCTTTTTTCTCAAAAGAAAGATCTCTATGGAAAACGAAAAAACCCAAGCTATCATCGATACCTTCGAACCGAAGCGTTTAGCGGCTCGCCAGAAGTGCCAACGGTTTAACATCGTTGGCTCGGTTCTTCTGTTCGTGGGTTTCGTTTTGCTTCTTTTAGGCCTTTCTTTACACGAAGGCCTACTGCAGGTTTTCGTTTTGCTGGGTTTTTTGCTGTTAATTGCTGCGATTGTCGTTTTTTCGATTTCCGGGTATTCCAAGGACAAATTCCAAAAAGCCCTTTCCGCGGAAGTCGAAGTCGAGATTAACAAAGCGCTTTTCCCGAATGCCCTGATCAACCCTTCCATTGGGGTTAACTACAAATCCATCATGGCCCCAGGCTTCTTCGCTCCGCCGGATCGCTACATCGGAAACGATTTGAGAACCGCCGACTATCATGGTATTTCCTTTGAGCAATGCCATTATCGGCTGCAGCAAATGCAAACTTCGAATAATGGGCGAGGTGGCACGACGGTTTCCTATCAAGATTATGCGGTGGGGGTCATGTATCATTTTTCTTTTGAAAGGGATTTTGGCCAAATCGTCAAAGTCTTGGAAAAACAGGGGACTTTGTCGTTTAACATGGGCAACCTCAAAAAAGTGGAGACGGAATATATTGAATTCAACCGCAAGTTTTTGATTTTGGCCAGTGACGAAACCACCTGCTTTTTCCTTTTGACCCCGCAGATCCAAGAGAAAATCATGGTTTTTGAGAAGCTCTTCAAAGGCCAGTTTTATCTGGCGTTTATCGGGCACGATCTTTATATCGCCGCCAATAACAGCGATGGTTCTGCTGTCGTCCCATGGAAAGAGCCTCTGACGGTCGAGAATATGCAGCCCGTTATTGAATCGATGGCCATACCTGCCGTCTTCATTGACCTCCTTGGCCTTTCGAGCAGCAAGTTTGAAAAGAACGGCGGGACTGATCTAAATAAGCCGTCCTAACTAAGCATTCGGTAAAGAATGAAAATATCGGTAAATCGCTCACGCGATTAGCCTCTTTTATCTTGTTGCTTCCTAGGGTTTACGACTCTAAAATATGATACGTGTGCGCGAGGGCGAAAGCCCTACGTCAGGAGGAAAAACATGGCCATTAAGCCTGAAGTAAAGAAGGAAATCGCCGCCATTTGCGAGCAGTACAAAGACGAGCCTTCCCCTCTCATGCTTATCTTGGAAGAGGTGCAGAAGAAATTCGGCTATATTCCGCTTGAGGTTCAGGAACTCATCTCCACGAAGATCAGCGTTCCGGTTTCCGAGATCTACGGGGTTGTGACGTTCTACAACTTCTTCTCGCTTAATCCGAAGGGCAAATACGTCATCGGCGTTTGCCTTGGAACCGCTTGCTATGTCAAAGGCAGCCAGCCCATCATCGAAAAATTCGAAACGATGTTAGGCATTCAGCCTGGGCAAACCACGAAAGACGGCTTATTCACGATCGAAGCCATTCGATGCATGGGCGCTTGCGCGCTTGCTCCGGCTGTGTCCGTGAATGGCAAAGTCTATCCCCAGATGACGGTCGATCGCGTCAGCGCGGTCATTGACGAGTACAAGAAATTGGAGGCTAACGCCTAATGGAAAAGATCACTGGCAAAATCACGAGTCCTGCGGCTCTCCAAAAAGATATCGACGATTGTTCGAAGGAATTCGATTCCAAAGTCAAAGGCGCGCAGGGCAAACGGGCTGTCATGATTTGCGGCGGGACGGGCTGCTTGGCCAATAACAGCGAGGAAATCCTGGAAGAATTCCAAAAGCAAATCAAAGAAAAAGGCTTAACCGATAAGATATCGGTAAATCACGTCGGTTGCTTTGGCTTTTGCAGCCAAGGGCCTTTCATCAAAATCTTTCCGGAAGACACGCTTTATCATAAAGTGAAGGTTTCGGATGTGACGCACATCGTCGATGACGATCTCATCGGCGGGAAGGTTTGCGAAGACCTTCTCTATGTGGACCCGGTCACCCATGAAAAAGTGGTTCGCCAGGATGACATCAATTTCTATAAGAAGCAATTAAGGATCTCGCTTCATGGCTGCTCGCTGATCAACCCTGATTTCCTCGAGGAATCCTTGGGATACGATGGTTTCAAGGCACTCAAGAAAGCGCTGACCACGATGAAACCGCAAGAGGTGATCAACGAAGTCTTGGCTTCGGGCATTAGAGGTCGGGGCGGCGCCGGTTTCCCCACGGGCAAGAAATGGCAATTTGCCTATAATCAGGTCGCGGATCAGAAATACATCGTCTGCAATGGCGACGAAGGCGATCCCGGCGCCTTCATGGACCGTTCGATTCTCGAAGGGAATCCCTTTGAGGTCATCGAAGGCATGATGATCGCCGGCTATGCTTTCGGAGCGAGCCAAGGCTATTTCTACGTTCGAGCCGAATATCCCGTCGCCGTCGATCGGCTAAATCGCGCGATTGCGGACATGAGGGCCGTCGGATTGCTCGGCGAGCATATTCTCGGGACGGATTTCTCCTTCGATGTTCATATGCGGGAAGGCGCCGGGGCTTTTGTCTGCGGCGAAGAAACCGCCCTTCTCAATTCGATCGAAGGCAAACGCGGCATGCCGCGTCCTCGTCCGCCTTTCCCTGCCATCAAAGGCTTATGGGGCAAGCCGACTTGCGTCAATAACGTTGAAACCTTAGCTCAGATTCCCTATATCATTCGCGTCGGCGCGGCCGAATACGCCAAAGTCGGAACGGTGGGTTCCAAGGGAACCAAGGTCTTTGCCTTAGGTGGTAAGATCAATAACGTCGGCCTTGTCGAAGTTCCGATGGGAACGACTCTTAGGACGCTGATTTTTGACATTGGCGGCGGCATTCCCAACGGCAAGAAATTCAAAGCCATCCAGACCGGAGGCCCTTCGGGCGGCTGCTTGACCGACGAAGACTTAGACACTCCGATTGATTACGATACTTTGATCGCCCGCGGATCGATGATGGGATCTGGCGGCGCCATCGTCATGGATGAAGACAACTGCATGGTGGATGTGGCCCATTTCTACATGGACTTCATCTGCGGCGAATCTTGTGGCAAATGCACGCAATGCCGCATTGGCACGAAGCGGCTCCTTGAGATGCTCACTTCCATCACGGAAGGAAGAGGCACCGCGCAGACGCTCGCGGATATGAAAGCATTGGCTTCCACCATTAAAGGCGGGGCTCTTTGCGCTTTGGGCCAGACCGCTGCTAACCCGATTCTTTCGACGCTGGCTAAATTCCCGGACGAGTACAAAGCTCACGTCGAAGACAAGAAGTGCCCGTCTCACGTTTGCAAAAAACTGATGCGTTATTGGATTGACCCCGCCCTTTGCAAGAAGTGCTCCAAATGCGCTCGCAATTGCCCGGTTCAATGCATTTCCGGCGTCCCTGGCAAGACGGCATATCTCATTGACGTAGACAAGTGCATCAAGTGCGGCACTTGCATGGCGGGCTGCCCCTTCCATGCCATTTCCAAAATCTAAAGGAAGGGAATCACAATGGATAAAGTTAACATTAAAATCGAGGGCAAGATCTATAGCGTCGACAAGAATCTCACCATTCTTGAGGCGGCGAGAAGCTGCGGCTTTAAGATCCCAACGCTTTGCTATTGGAATCACGGCCGCAATAGTTTGGCGAGTTGTCGCGTTTGCCTTGTCGAGATTCGAACTTCGCGAGGCGGAAGGCTCTTCGCCAGCTGTGTTTATCCGGTCAGCGATTGCACGGCAGAGGCCGGATTCGAAATCCTCATTTCCTCTCCTATGGCCGTCAACGCCCGCAAAGCGAGCGTTGAACTCCTCCTTTCCAATCACTCGAAGGATTGCCAAACCTGCGTTAAAAATGGTCAATGCGAACTTTTGAATGTGGCGCGTATCACCGGTGCTGAGGGGGGCAAATACGAAGGCGAGCGAACCCCAGCGACTCTTGATGTCTTGGCTCCGGGCTTGGTCCGCGACACCAGCAAATGCATTCTTTGCGGCCGCTGCATTGAAAAATGCAAGGAGGCGACCGGAATCGGAATTCTCGGTTTCGAAAACCGCGGCTTCAAGACTATCGTCGCCCCGCTCAACAACCTTTCGTTCAGCCAAGTCCCATGCTTGCAATGCGGCCAATGCATTGAAGTATGCCCGACGGGGGCTTTGAGCGAGCATCGCGAAATCGATAAAGTCGATCAAGCTTTTGCGCAGGGAAAATACGTTGTCGTTCAAGTTGCGCCGGCTGTGCGAGCCACGATTGCCGAGGAATTTGGCCACAAAATCGGAGAGCAAAACGGAGAGGGAAAGATGGTGGCAGCCCTTCATCGTTTAGGATTCAACCGGGTTTTCGATGTCAACTTCGGCGCTGATCTCACCATAACCGAGGAAGCGCAGGAACTGGTGAACCGGATGACCAAAAAAACGGGTCCGCTTCCGCAGATCACCTCGTGCTCGCCAGGCTGGATCAATTACATGGAATTTTTCTATAGCGACCTTATTCCGCATGTTTCGACCTGCAAATCCCCTCACGAGATGCAAGGCGCGATCACCAAGAGCTATTTTTGTGAGAAGCATAGTCTTGATCCCAAGAACGTTTTTGTGGTGAGCGTGATGCCTTGCACCGCTAAAAAATACGAGAAAACCCGTCCGCAGAACGCGGCCGTGAATCATCTGCCCGATGTCGATGCCGTTATCACGACCCGTGAACTTGCCCTCATGATAAAACGGGCAGGCCTTGTCTGGGATGAGCTCCCAGATGAGAAATGGGACGATGACTTATTAGGGCGGTATAGCGGCGCTGGCGCCATCTTTGGCGTTACCGGAGGCGTTATGGAGGCGGCTTTAAGAACCGCCTATCATATTTTGACGGGGCAGGAGCATGAACCCGTGGAATTAGCTTCGGTTCGCGGCCTTGATGCCGTGAAGCAGGCTTCCATCGAAATTCATGGCGCCACCTATCGCGTCGCGGTGGTTAGCGGCATGGCTGCGGCCAAGGCTCTTTTGGATGAGGTGAGAGATGGGACTTCGCCTTTTGCTTTCATCGAAATCATGTGCTGCCCGGGTGGCTGCATCAATGGTGGTGGCCAGCCGTTTGTGAAACCGAATCTTTTGGAGAATGAGGATCCGGACATCTTGGATACGTATAAAGCCAAGCGCGCGGCGATTCTTTATTCCATCGATGACAAAGCCACCATCCGTCAATCGCATAACAACCCTGACATCATCCGCCTCTATGCAGATTATCTTGGAAGTTATGGTTCCGAAAAAGCGGAGGAGCTTCTTCATACCACGTTCGAGAGCGATCGTCCGCAGTATGCCGCTCTCAAAGACAAGGCGTGAAAACAAAGGAGCGCGACCTGCGCCCCTTTTTCTTTTGGCTTTACAAAGATTTTGCTTCTCTTCAAATCAAGTGAATTGAGATAAAATGAAAGCACATGTACCAAAATCTTATCTTTGATCTTGATGGAACCCTCTTAGACACCATAACCGACATCCGAGCGGCCGTTAATGCCGCCCTTCTTCAATGCGGCTTTTCATATTCGTTTTCCAAAAGCGAATGTCGTTCGCTCATCGGGGATGGGGCTGATGCCCTGGTCCACAGGGCTCTTCGGGACAATGATAATCCTGAAAACTATGCCAAACTGAAGTCGGCTTACATGCCTTTGTATGGGGAGTATCAGGATCATCACACCAGGCCCTTCAATGGTTTGGTGCCGACTTTGACCTATTTGAAGATGAGGGGCTTAAAACTCTTCGTATGCACCAACAAACCGGATATTCTTGCCCAAAAGATCGTTTTGGATAAATTCGGAAATGATTTGTTTACGGAAATTCGAGGTTTGAATGAAGGCGAAAAACCCAAGCCAGATCCTTGGATCGTCAATTATTTCATTTCGAAATATATGTTAAATCGGAACGAGTGCTTGTTTGTGGGGGATTCCTTGCCTGATTTATTGACCTCTCAAAATGCCGGATTACCCCTTTGCTTATGCGAATGGGGTTATGGTTTCTACAAGCCCGAACTTCTAAAAGAATGTGCATTAGCAATTAAAAAGCCGAAGGATTTGGCAAAGGTGGTTTTATGAGTTTATTTGGAAAGAAAAAAGAAGTATTTGAGCCGCCGATACCAATCGTTTTAACGATACTTCTTTTTGTTGCGGCTTTTGTTTATGCGCTTTGCTTTGGGAATCCCTATAACGGAAATTCCGACAAAGTAAATTTGGAAAACCTAGCCATATCATGCTGGATTCCAGGAGCTTTTGGGGTTTGTGTTATTATCGATTTCTGGAATATTTATGATAAGGAAATGAAGACCCTAACTCATGACGTTTTTTCGATTTTGGTTGGTTTTTTGGAGTTTGGGACCGTTGTTACTGCCCTCGTTTTTTATTGGCTTAAGTTCACAAGCGATGATGCCAGCATTCAAGCTCCACGGATTGGTGCCGCTTTGGTTTTATTAAGCGTCTCTTTGTTTTCTTTGCTTTATCGTTTTATGACAAGAAACGGGAAATCATTTGTCGGAGAAAATACTCTTTCCAATAAATCTTCTTTGGCTTTAGGCGGATCTGCCATATGTTTAGCTTTGTCCCTTTTTCCTCTTGCGGAATATGCGACTTACAGTTCTAGTTCATCTACCTATTTTCTTATCATGGCCTATGTCGCTGGCGGGGTCTCGATTTTTATGGTTTTCATCGCTCTTTATTTCATGGAAAAGCCAAAGTCTGAAGAGCAAAATCTTTGCAAAACCTCTTTATTTGCTGCCATTGCAGCAGCTTTTATTTCTGCGATAACCCTTGGAATCTCTATTATGGAGTGGAATGCGGGGCTTCTCGTTTATCAAGTGTTCTATTGGTCGATTTTCTCCTATCTTGGATTGATCGTTATTTTTGGCGCCGAGGCCTTTTATTTTGGCTATGTCAGCAACGCCCTTGCCCATTAATTTACTATTTATTTAAGAAAGCACCCCAAGTGCTAAAATACCTTCATGCACGAGGTTAAAATCTATAACTCTTTAGGAAACTCAATTCAAACCTTCGTTCCCCTTAAGCCCGGCGAGGTTTCGATTTATTGTTGCGGGCCAACGGTTTATAACGATCCTCATATTGGAAATTTTCGTCCGGTTATCACATTCGATATTTTGCGTCGGCTTTTTATTCA
>CAVRMZ010000024.1:0-6641 GCA_963722445.1 uncultured Bacilli bacterium
CGTACAAGATCGGCCAGGAGGTTACCATCATCGGAGTGCTAGATCACTTTGAATTATGGGACTCCGCGGCCTATCGCAAGTATCTCGCCGAGCACGCTTCGTCTTATGAAACGCTCGCTAATGAGCTTTCTCAAGACGGCGTCAATAGGAGCGAATGACCTGTGTCAGCCCACATCAGCGTCCTTCTCCCGGAGAGTTTAAAACTCCTGGACGTCAAGGATGGCGGGACGTACGTTGACCTCACGCTCGGAAGAGCGGGCACAAGCGCCGAGATTCTGAAACGCATTCCCCATGGCAAGCTCATCAGCTTCGACATGGACGGGGAGGCGATTGAGGAATCCCGCCCCAAACTCGCAGCGATCGGAGCCAACTTCATGCTGGTCCATTCGAACTTCGCGGATTTCAAGTCAAAACTCGCTGATCTAGGAATAGCGAGAATCGACGGGCTAACGATGGATTTAGGAGTCTCCTCCCCGCAATTCGACGATGCCTCGCGGGGCTTCTCCTACAAGGAAGAAGCACCCTTAGACATGCGGATGGATGAGAGGAACCCCCTCACCGCGGAAGCCGTCGTCAATACTTATTCCTTCGCGGATCTCATCAAGATTTTCCGCGAGTACGGCGAAGACCCGGATGCCGTCAGGGTGGCGAAAGCCATCGTGTCACGCCGAGCCGCCAAACCGATCGTTACGACGACCGAATTGGCTGACCTCATTAAGCAAGCCAAGCCGATGTCCTCTCTTTTAAAGAAGGGACATCCCGCTAAGCAGATCTTCCAAGCGATCCGAATCGAGGTCAATGACGAACTGGGCAATCTAAGAAAAGCTTTAGACGAGTTTCCCGCTGTCATCGCGCCTAATGGCACGGTCGTTGTCATCAGCTTCCATTCGCTCGAGGATCGTCTCGTGAAAGAAAAATTCCATTCCCTGACCGTCATCGAAGGATCGAGGCATTCGTTCGACTTGCTTCCGAGCGAAATCGCGGCGGCTCCCTTCGTGAGTCTCACGAAGAAACCGATCGTTCCGAGCGAAGGGGAGATGGTGGCAAACCATCGTTCCGCTTCTGCGAAACTCCGCGCTATTCGGAAAAAAGCCATTGATTGATCATTACGATGTGCCGTCGTCGTTGCGCATTTACTCAAGAAAGGAGAAAACCCAAGCATCATGAAAGACAAACTTGAGAAAACGGGACACAAAAAACTGTATTACCGCCTCAAAGCTCTCCTGACGGTCGTGCTCTTTGCGCTTGCGGTTTTCGCCCTTGGAGCGATTCCAGTCGGGATAAGTTTCAAATTGGCCGAAGCCCAAGCCCAAGCTGATTCTGAAAATAGTCAGAGAAGCTCTTCTTCGAGCCAAGACGATTCGGGCGTTGAAGAGATTCCATCGAATTTATAAGGACGCCCCATCGTTAAGGACGCTGGCATATCCGGCGTCCTTTTTCATTTCTCAGGAACCATGGGACATTAGTAGATAATTAGTAAAACTTCCCAAAAACTACCAACCTTTTGCGTTCCTGTTGTTGAGAATCGGAAGAATCTAACCTATTATATCTATAAACATGGAAATCACGAAAATTACCGCCGCCCTTGAGATCACGAGCGACTATGCAAAATTCGCCGTCGGCTATTCCTTGACAGGCGCTCCCGTTTTGCTGTATTACGCCAAGAAGCCGATCAAAACTTTCATGAAAGATGGGGAGATGGGGAATACCAAAGCCATCACCGATATTCTCGCCACTTTCTTAAAGCTGGACGATGAATCGCTCCGCCTCAAAATCAATGCCAGCGAGATCTCTATCGTGATTCCGCCTTTGGGCTTTGAAGTTTACCAGAACAACAAGACTACCAACGTCATCGCGACCGATGGCATCATCCAAAAGATCGATATCAGCAACGTCATGTCTCTCGTCAAAAAGGAACCGGTCCCCAATGGCAATGTCATCGTGGATATCGTGCCGGATGCTTTTGTTCTTGAGAACGGGAAGATGTATGCCAATCCTCCGATCGGCGAGAAGTCGAATGCGCTGACGATCGAAGCCAAAGTCCATACGCTGCCGGAGCACATTCTTTATGCCTATCGGCGCGCGGCCGAGGAAGCCGGTTTCCGGGTTAATCGGACTTGCGTTGCGACATACTGCGCCTCGCAGCTTATTTCTTGTCTCAAGACCATGCCGACCAGCTATCTCTACATCGATATGGGCGCCCATATCACGGCGGTATCGCTCGTTGGGAATTCCTCGCCTTTCGGAAGCCTTTTCTTCCTCAAAGGCGGCGATGATCTCACTCAGGATATCGCAGACGCTTTCAGCATTTCCTTTGATGAGGCCGAGAAACTTAAACTTAAGTATGGCTATGATCTTCGCGAGACGAAATACCAATCCCCAATCGTCAGCAACACGGGCGAGAATGACAAGCCTGTGCCCTATTTCCAGAAAGACCTCAATTCCGTTATCGAGGATTATTATGAAAGCTACGACGGCTTCCTCAATAACGCTATCCAGACGATTCTGAATAAACAGCCCGCAAGCCCCGCGCTGTCGACGCTCCCCATCTTGGTATCCGGCGGCTCCTCAAAGCTGAACGGCCTTGAGACTTTGCTCGCCCCCGTCGTCAACAAGCGCCCTTTAACCCGTTTCGTTCCGCCAGTGCTTGGCGCGCGCGATCCGGGAGCCACGAATCTCTTAGGCCTTATCGTAGCCGAAGGAAGCTATCGGGGCACGCTTGAAGACAATTATCACGGCGTTTCGACCTTGAGCCGGGACAAACAATAAAGGAGGCAAGGGCTATGGCAGATGAAAAAGCGAAAGTCGACGATCTTGACAATTTCGAGCCCGTCGCGCGAATCGTTGTCATCGGGGTCGGCGGGGCTGGCAACAATGCCGTCAACCGCATGATTGACGACAACATTCAGAACGTCGAGTTTTATGTCATGAACACCGACAAGCAGGCCTTGGCGACTTCCAAAGCCCCCAACCGTATTGTGCTTGGCGAGAACGTGACGAAAGGCCTAGGCGCCGGTGGCGATCCCGAGGTTGGCAAAAAAGCCGCCATGGATAGCCAAGATAAAATCAAGGATATCATCAAAGGCGCGGACATGGTTTTCATCGCGGCCGGCATGGGCAAAGGCACTGGAACCGGTGCAGCCCCGGTCGTAGCCAAAATAGCCAAGGATTCAGGCGCTTTAACGGTGGCCATTGTGACGCGCCCCTTCACTTTCGAAGGCCCCAAAAGGATCGAAAATTCCGTCCAGGGGCTTTCTGAGCTCAAAGACGCGGTCGATAGCATCATCATCGTCAGCAACGACAAACTTTTGATGAGTTCGGGCAACGCTCCGATCAATCAAGCCTTCCAGGAAAGCGATCGCATTTTGGCCCAATCCGTCAAAACCGTCGCGGACTTGATTCTTGTCCCGGCGATGATCAACCTCGATTTCGCCGATGTCCGTTCGACTCTTAAAGGCAGCGGCATCGCTCTCATCGGCTATGGAACGGGGCATGGTCCCAACAAAGCCGAGGACGCTGCGGAGAATGCCATTAATTCGCCGCTCCTCGAAGCTTCAATTTCGGGAGCCCGGCGTGCCATTTGCGCCGTGACTTGCGGCATGGGCGTCACCCTTTACGAAGCCCAGGAATGCGTGGCTCGCATCAACGAGCAAGCCGGGGGAGCCGTCGATATTAAATTCGGCGTTGCCATTAACCCAAATATTCAAGATTCTATCGTTGTTTCCGTTATCGCCTCGGACTTCACTGAAGAATACGATTTCACGTCTGTCCCGAAGTTCACGATGCCGAAGGATTCGCATGCTTTGGGTTCTGGGGTCGATCAGGCTCAAGCTCAGGAAGTCACGGGACTAGAGCAAAGCGCTTCGAAAGACGGGAAAGAGCAAGAGGATCTCAGCGAGGATATTCTCCCGGATTTCCTGAAAGGCACCACCGATGATGGGACTGACCATAGCGGCGGTTCCGACCAAGGCGGCAGCGCTGGCCTTTGATTGTTGAAAAGAACTCTTTTCACCTCTATAGTTGTAGTGGCGATGACGGTAGAGTGCTGCGGCGCCAGATGAGAGAGCCCCTTGGATGAGAACGGGGCACGCGCTTAAGCCATCACTACCTTAGCCTTCCTCCCGAAAAAGTAGTAGGGTCGACGTTCCCCGCCGTTAAAGGGTCTTGAGAGCGGATGAACCATTCATCCGAACTAAGGTGGCACCGCGCTTCTGCGCCCTTAGACAAGGGCGCTTTTTATTTGGAAAGGGAGATACCCCATGAGCGAATTAAAAGAAACGCTTCTCATGCCGAAGACCGGTTTTGAAATGAGAGGCAATCTCACGATGAAGGAGCCAAAAATGCTCCAGAAATGGGATGATGAGAAACTTTATGAGAAGATGAATGAAAACCGCGCAGGCTGCGAGGAATTTTTGCTTCATGACGGACCTCCTTACGCCAATGGCGATATCCATTGCGGGCATATGCTGAATCGCATGCTGAAGGATTTCACGATTCGTTACAAGAACATGGAAGGTTACATGACGCCATTTGTTTTCGGGTGGGACACCCATGGTCTTCCCATTGAGATCAAAGTCACGAAATCCGGGATCGACCGCAAGGCGATGGCCGTCGCGGATTTTCGCAATTTATGCCAAGCTTACGCCCTTCAGCAAGTCGAAAATCAAAAACAGCAGATTCATCGTCTGGGGTGTTTGGGCGATTATGATCATCCTTACCTGACTTTATTGCCGGAATACGAAGCCCGCCAAATCGACATTTTCGCCGCGATGGCCCTTCAAGGCATCATTTATAAGGGCGTAAAGCCCGTTTATTGGTCGCCTTCGAGCGAATCCGCTTTGGCCGAAGCCGAGGTCGAATACAAAGACGTGGTCGCCAAAACCATCTACGTCGCTTTTGATTTCGTCGATGGCAAAGGCGTCGTTCCTAACGATTCGAAGATTCTCATTTGGACGACCACTCCATGGACGATTCCAGCCGATTTGGCGATTACGCTGAATCCGGGCTTCGCTTATGGCCTGTTTAAGACCGACAAAGGCAATTTCGTTTTCTTGGCGTCTTTGGCCGACAAACTGAAAACCGAATTGGGATTCGCGCAGTGCGATCTTATCAAATCCTTTAAAGGCCAAGAACTTGAATTCGCCAAGGTCAAACATCCTTTGTATGACCGCATGAGCACGGTCATTATGGCCAATTTCGTGACGGAAGATAGTGGCACGGGCTGCGTTCATACTGCCCCCGATCACGGCGTCGACGATTTCAATGCCTGCGCCAAATACGGGATTAAACCTTTTTGCCCAGTCGACGAAAAAGGGTACATGCATTTGGGGAAAGGCGACCCTTGCGATGGTCTTTTCTATAATGACGCGAACGATGTGGTCATCAAAGAGCTGACCGACAATGGGCATCTTTTAAAAGAAGTTGATGTTACGCATAGTTATCCTCATGACTGGCGGACGCACGAGCCCGTTATTTTCCGAGCCACGCCGCAATGGTTCTGCTCTATCGAGCCGATTCGCCAAAAACTCCTCGATGAGATTCATCAAATCAAATGGGAGCCGGCGTGGGGCGAGCAGAAGATGGTGAACATGATCAAAGACCGTTCCGATTGGTGCATTTCGCGCCAACGAGCCTGGGGCGTTCCGCTTCCGATCATTTATAACGAAGACAATTCGCCGATCATCGATGCGGCGGTTTTCAAGCATATTCGGGGCATCATCGCAAACGAAGGCTCCAATGGTTGGTTTGTTCACACGGCCAAAGAGCTTTTGCCCGATGGCTATACGAATCCCAAGAGCCCGACCGGGGCTTTTAGGAAAGAGACCGACATTATGGATGTGTGGTTTGATTCCGGCAGTTCTTGGAATGGGGTTTTAAGGGAAAGATGTTTGCAGCCACGCCGATTTCAATTCCAACCTCTTTGTATGTGCCATTATCGTTTCTGAACATGTAGTTGAAATGATGGTCATTTGCCTGGAAAATATCAAGATCCCCGTCATAGTCAAAATCGAAAACAGTAAGACCCATGCATTTTGAATCGGGATAAGAAAGTCCCTTCCTTTTTGTTACATCCAGAAATTTTCCGTCAGCCTGCTGCTCGTATAGCATCGATTCCTGTCCTTTATACTCGGAAGGATGAGGCATTAATTTGGGGTGTGGCAGGATTGTAGTATGCCGGATCAAAAGCGAGAAAATTGCCAACCATTGCATCGAGTCTCCCATCGTGGTTATAGTCCCAGAATGACACCCCAATACTCCATTTTGTGAAGCCATTAAGCTTTTCCGGACCTCTTAGTCCAAGGGTATTTGTTATATCTGTAAAAGTACCGTTTCCGTTATTCCTGTAGAAGACATTGGGTCCGTAGTTAAGAAGGTAGAGATCCTGATCGCCGTCGTTGTCATAATCGATTGGCCCGGCAGCCATGCTCCAGTTTAGGTCTTTAATTCCGGCCGGTGCAGAAACATCAGTGAATGTTCCGTCGCCGTTATTCTTATATAAAATATCAGGGGTATCTTTGAATACCTTTCCATCAGGATCAGAAATACCCTCCAGGTATGTCCCGTTCATCATGAACAGATCCATCAGGTTATCGTTGTTATAATCGAATATTGTTATTCCGGAACCACTGCTTTCAATGATA
>CAVRMZ010000025.1:0-4305 GCA_963722445.1 uncultured Bacilli bacterium
TGACAGCAGCTGAAGCCGTCAGTGACGCCGCCATGGTTTTGCGTCTGTCGGTTGAGTTTTACAACATGTATCTGACGGACACGAACTATACCATCGAACTAAATGGGACCGCTTTGAATGGCTACAGCCCAATCGATTTATCTGGGGCTATCTCGGTCGGAAACGGCGGTGATACCACCAAGCGGGCTTTTGAGAACTACACGGTTAAGATAGGATTGGCTTTGAGCAAAGGAGTCAACGTCATCAAACTTGTCACTGCCAACGATAATAATCACGGAGGTACGATGCAAAGTGACGCTCCAATCGTGGATTGCCTATATCTTTGCACCAATGCGGCTCTCTCTTGGACCCCAAGAACCGACAACATCGCCGGAAAGTGATTTCCATTGAATTTAGGAGGCTTGCTTATGGCAAAAATCGTTGGTTTTTTCAAAACGAAAAAGATTGGGTACTATTTTTTGCTCCCGGCCTTTGTCTCTGCTTTGGCAGGGTTGGTTCTCTATCTTCGAACGGGGGTTACAATTTTTACTCCCACGCTGTCCGATTCGGTGATCATTTCATTGGCCATTGGCCTTTTTCTCAATGCTGTTCTTTTCGTCTTCGAGATCAAGACTCTGAAATATGGCCTGTATCTTTTGTTTTTATATTCTTGTCTTTCCTTTTTGGCCTCACAGGCCACGTATATCGCAAATGTGCTTGTCAGCATCGATGGAACAACTTTTTCGTCTTCTTTCATTGCGGAAGCCTTGCTATTGGCTCTTGCTTGGATCTTTGCTCTTATCTCCGCAATTCTCATGCCATATCGTACTTTCGGTAGCCGCAAGAGCAGTCAAAAGGAGGCTCATTTATGAATTGGCTTTTGTCTAAAAAGACTTGGACCCGGCTTCTCGTGGTGGCTGGGACATTTCTTGTGGTTGGAGTCGTTGGTCTCGATGTTGGCCTTTCGAACAGCGCGGCCATCAATCATGCCCTGAATTGCCAAACTTTCCGGACAGAGAACGGCGATTCTTCAAGCGGGGACTCGAATTATTTCCCTTTAGATTACACGGACAAAAATCAACTCAAAGCCTATTGCGATGGGGTCGGTCAACAAGTCGAGGACGAAGGGATTGTTCTTTTGAAGAACAAAAACGCCGCCCTTCCGCTCTCAAGCGGGTCAAAGGTCAGCCTTTTGGGCCAGCCTTCTATCAATTTCAATTATTCCACGAGTGGCTCCTCTTCGTCGGATTCTTCGAATTATCCGACGCTAAGCGACGCGATGGGAAAAAGTGGTTTTGTCGTCAATCCTGCTTTGACTGATTTTTATACGAGTGGGGCCGGGAAAAGCTATAAGCGGCGGAAAGTCAGCCTCGTTTATTTCACGAACGAGGTTCCTTGGAGTGCTTATGGCGACGCCGAAAAGGATTCGATAGCCGCCTATTCTGATGCCGCGATCGTGACCTTTGCGAGAAATTCAGGGGAAGGCCAGGATATCAGCACGGCTGGAAGCGATGGCGAGGACGGAAGCTATCTTTCGATTTCCCCAAGCGAGGAGGAACTTCTAAAAGAACTTACGATTCTGAAGCAGGCTGGCAAGGTCAAAAAAATCATCGTCTTGCTTAACATGGCTGTTCCGATGGAAATGGATTTCCTCTATCGGAGCGGAATCGACGTCGATGCCTGCCTGTGGGTTGGCAATGTCGGCTCGACCGGGGTTTACGGCATCGGCGATGTCCTATCGGGGAAAGTCGCCCCGTCGGGCCGTCTCGCTGACACCTTTTGCCGCGACGATTTCTCTTCGCCTGCTATGGCTTCTTGGATTCTCAACCCAAATTTGAGTTTCAGCCAAAAATACAGCAACTTCAGCCAATATTCGCTTAACAGCACCCAAAGTTATTATGGGGTTTATAACGAAGGGATCTATGTGGGATACCGCTATTATGAGACTCGCTACGAAGATACCGTTCTCAAAAGGGAGAATGTCGGGCCGTTCTCTTATGGCGATGCCGTGGCTTATCCGTTTGGATATGGCCTTTCCTATACCACTTTTGGTTATGACAATTTCGCCGCGAGCGTTCAAGGCGATTCCTACCGGGTTTCTTTGAATGTTACCAACACCGGGAATGTTGCAGGAAAAGACGTTGTTGAAATCTATCTTCAGAAGCCTTATTCGGATTACGACGCTGCGAACAAGATCGAAAAAGCTTCCGTTGAACTGGTAGGTTTCGCAAAGACTTCCTCTTTGATGCCTGGATCCAAGGAAACCGTCGTCACAACAGTGAAAAAGGAAGAGCTAAAATCCTATGATTCCCAAAAGGCAGGGACTTATGTCTTGGATGAGGGGAAATACTACCTTGCCGTTGGAAGAAACGCCCATGACGCGATCAATAACATTTTGGCTCTTAAAGGCAAGTCCGTTTCAGATGGAATGGATTCTCCCGGAGATGCCACTCTTTCCAAGGTGATTCTCGATAATCCTGCGCTTGACGCAAAGACCTATTCGGTTTCTTCCGAAACGGGGGAAGCCGTGACCAACCAACTCGATTTCGCGGATATCAATCGCTACGATGGGAAGGGAACTAATGGCGTTTCCTATCTTTCGAGAGATGACTGGGCTGGAACGTGGCCAAAAACTTCTATCGCCTTGTCAGTTGCTAGCCAGAAAATGGCCAGTGATCTTGAAAGCGGGAAAGCCATCGTTGAAAACGGAGAGGAAATGCCGATCTATGGCAAAGACAGCGGATTGAATCTCGTAATGCTTCGGAGCACCGACAAGAAAAAGATTCCCTATTCCGACGATGCCTGGGAGTCGCTTCTCAATCAGATGAGTTTCTCCGATCAGGCTTATCTCCTGACTCATGGCGGCTATGGAACCGTTTCGATTTCTAGCGTCGCCAAACCCAGCACCAAGGATAACGATGGCCCGACTGGGGTGGTCGGAAGCGCCAATTCTTTCTCTTTGCCCAGCGAATGCGTTTGGGCAGCGACCTTTAATACCGATTTGGTTGAAAAAATTGGGAACTGCCTAGCGGATGACGCCTTAAATATCGGGATTACCAGTCTTTATGCCCCTGGCGTTAATATTCATCGCACGCCCTTTGGAGGAAGGGCTCACGAATACTTTTCAGAAGATCCTTTTCTTTCGGGCTACGCTTGCGCTGCGGAAGCGAAAGGCCTTCAGGAAAAAGGCGTCGTGCCAACCGTGAAGCATTTCGCTTTCAACGACGAAGAAACCAATCGAAACGGAATTTCGATTTGGCTGAATGAGCAGGAAGCCCGCGAGATCATGCTGAAGCCTTTTGAAACGGCTTTACGGCCTTCTGAAGGCAACGCTCACGCGATTATGACCTCATTCAACAGAGTGGGATGCCTTTGGGTCAGCGCCAGTTCCAACTTGATGATGAATATCGTCAGGAACGAATGGAATTTCGATGGTTATTCGATCACCGATATGGCTTCGTCAAATGCCGGTTCTTACATGGTTTACGACGATGGAATTGTCGCCGGAACCGATTTGTTCCTTGGCTCTGGGAGCGAAACGAGTCTCAATTCTTGGAGCGGCAGCCCGGCTTTCGCGCAGTTCGGGAGACATGTTCTCCTTTATCTTCGCAAGGACCTGGTTCATCTGTGAAGTGCTGGGAAATGTGCTGCACAATATCAGGGTGTCAGATTCTGCTGGTATTTCAGCGCGTAAGCCTGGGCCAGTACGCCGCCATAAGAGTGACCGAGCAGGCTCATCTTTCCAAGACCGAGAGCTTTCCGTACAGCTTCGACGTCTTCGACCATGTTTTCTACGGTGTACTGCGTCGCATCCTCAAGCCTCTGGGATTGTCCGGAACCGCGTTCATCGATGAACGACAAGGCGGTTGTTCTTCGCCAGGGGAAGGAGATAAGGGAGGAAGTAATCGTGTGACGCGCCCGGACCGCCATGCACGATCATGAGCGGCTCTCCCTTACCGAATTCTTCATAATAGATCATTACTCCGTTAGCGTTTACGAAGCCATGTTGAATTTTGTACACATTGTCGGAAGCGGTTGTCTTCGTGGAATTTGTCTGACAACCGAGGAAGATCGAAGCAAAAACGATCGTCATTACTACGGACTTGAAAGGCCGCATGTGCCACCTCCTCATTTTGGTTATGGTTGGTTTACCTGAAAAATTTCGTGGCCGGACAGCAGTGAATGCGGAGTGCATCTGCCTCCTTCGCTCAGGGCAGGTTTTCATTGCCGTAATTTGTGAAATGGAGGGAAGAAGTGAAAGCGGAGAAAGAGGTCAAGTTGGCATGCGATATTCTGACGGGTCGAATGAAGTCGGCGGCAATTGGC
>CAVRMZ010000026.1:0-7703 GCA_963722445.1 uncultured Bacilli bacterium
AACGTATTGCTGCCCATGTAGTTCGAGTTCACGTCATACGTATAGTTCGTTATTTCCGAGATGTTGCTTATCACGGGGGCGTGGTTCTCGGGCGGCAGGATCGGGGTGCCCTGGGTAGGGAGGGCGTCCGGGGCGGGGGCCGCTATCGCTTTGAATGTCTTGTATTTATAGACGCCGTGCGTGGTAGCCTTGCCCTCGCCCAGATAATCGAAGACGTAGACGTCGCCGCCGACGATATCCACGAAATGTCGGGCTATTGAGTTATTGGTGTTCCGGCTTTGTATAATGCTTTATTGAGCCGCAAGAGTTTTTATGGCCCATGGCTAAAAAAACAGCTCATTTCTTTCATCGGAGGGGATTCGGTACCTCAGTCCCTTTTGGACCGGTGGAATGAGGCCATGAAGCAAAACGGATCCTCAGCTAAGCTTTACGAAGGCTATGGCTTGACCGAAACCGTGACGGTTAGCAATGTCAACTTTAGCGGCGCCGCCAAGCGCGATACGATCGGAAAGCCCCTTCCCGGCATCGAAGAGAAAATCATTGATATCGAAACGAGAAAAGAGCTTCCGCCTGGTTCTTTAGGCGAAATCATCATTTCAGGGCCGACGCTCATGAGCGGATATCTCAACGATCCCAAGCTTAATACTGAAGTCTTCTTAGAAATCGGCGGGAAGAAATGGCTTTCGACTAAAGACTATGGGTCTCTCGACTCAGAAGGCTATTTGACTTTCCGGCAAAGACTGCGGCGCGTCGTCAAGGTTAACGGAGAAACGCTTTGCCCAAGCGATATCGAGGATGTGGTCTTGGAGCTCAAGGATGTTTTTGAAGCCTATTGCTATGGGGTGGCGGATGAGCGAAAAGGGCACTGTTTCCATTTAGCGGTGGTCATTCGACGCGGCGTAAAAACTCCAGATCAGGCTTTTGTGGAAGAAGAGATCCGGACGAAAATCAAGGAAAACCTGCCACCGGCTTATTTCCCGGAAAAAATTATTTTCTTGGACAAACTGCCGCGCACACCCGTTGGCAAAATTGACACCAAGGCTTTCGAAAATTATGAAGAAAACGGAATATTAAATCAAACCGTTAATTTTTAAGATCTTTTTTCATCAACCCGTAAACTTTGTCAAAATCCACGGCTTGGGGATAGGAACCCAGCTCCTTTTCGGCAATCCAAAAAACTGGTCCTTCGGCGCTGCCTTTTAAAACCCCAAGATAAGTTTTGGTCCTGAATAGCAAAGAAACATGACGAATATTCTTGGAAGGGACATTCCATTCGAAATAGCCTACGGGTTCGAGATTTGCGACGGCTAAACCGGTTTCTTCTTTCATTTCCCGGATGACGGATTCCACGATGGACTCTTCCTTTTCGACGTGGCCTCCCGGAAAGTTAAGGCCAGGCCAGTCTTGCTTCAAACGGTTTTGAACCAAAAAACGGCCTTTCCCATCGTAGACCATGCACATATTGGTGAGAATCGTTTCTGAATAGTTACCCATGGAGATGATTCTACTAGCCTTGCGTTTGAGAAGAACGTTTTCTTCTGCTGAAAGAAGAGGCGGATTTTTCCGGAGAGCCGTAGAATAGAAGCGCATGAAAATCAACATATCCCCTTCCGATCAGAAACGATTTGCAAAATTGACGGCCCAAATGGACGCCAACATAGCCGAAGCGGATTTTTATAATGATATCCTAGGAAAAAAGACGCCTGTCGTTGCTTCTTCCGCGCCCCATCCCATTGTGGAATTAGAGATTTCGCCCTATGAGAAAAACCCTTATTACGAAAGGGTCAAACCCGAGCCTTTCATGAGTAAAGAATGGACGCTGGGCTATGAGGAACATAAGCCATTCGAAGGCTTTGTTTACGATGAGATTTCGGTGAATCCAGACGATTTTTATAAAGAAAAAACAAATTTTGGCTATTTCAAAGACCATTTCAGATTTCTTTCCCTTAAGCAGCATGGCGTGACATGGATGAGCATCACCCCTCATGAAATCGCAACGATGAAAGAGCCAGTAGAAAAAGCAAAAGGAGACATCGTGACCTTGGGCCTAGGTTTGGGTTATTTCGCTTATATGGCAAGCCTTAAAAAAGAAGTCACTAAAATCACGATTATCGAGCGGGAGGAAACCGCGATCGAAGTCTTTGAGAAACGACTTCTTCCTTTTTTTCCGCAAAAGGAGAAGATCGAGATCATTCAAGCGGATGCCTTCGCGTACTTAGCTAAACCCTCCAAACGCTTCGACTATCTTTTCGCCGACTTATGGCACCTCCCAGAAGATGGGCTCCCTTTATATTTGCAAATCAAAAACGACGAATCTCAATTCCCCGATTCGATTTTTTCCTATTGGATTGAAGAATCCATTCTTTCGCTTTTGCGAAGAGCCCTTTTGATTCTCATGAACGAGGAAATGAACGGATCAAGCGATGAAGATTATGATTTTGCTGGAACTGAAAGCGATTTGCTGGTCAATGCGCTTCATTTTGCGCTCAAAGAAAAATCCATCGGATCTTTTGAGGAAACGATGGATTTGCTAAGCGATAACTCCTTAAAAAAGATCGCAAGTTCGCTCAATCTTGATAAAGCCATGCGTTAAGTTCGGGGTGTTCCTCGAAATAGGCGCCGGCAAAAGAACAAACCGGCTTAATTTTGAGCCCTTCTTTCTGAGCTTTGGCAACAACCAATTTAACCAGTTCCCCGGCAATGCCTTGGCCTCGAAGCGAAGGATCGACGAAAGTATGAGTTATCGCAATCGCGTTTTCGCTAAGCCGCGGAAAAATGATTTCAGCGAGGGCTTTTCCGTCTTCGCCTTTGAGGGTGATTCGCGAATTCTCAATGACATAAGAATGGTTCATTTATTTCGCCTCCACTAGTATTGTCTCAAAAGCGGGGGAAGCGAAAAAGGGAAATGCATTTTGGGAAGGCCGAAAAAAACGGGATTTTTTCATGAAAACTTTTTCATTTAAATGTAAGCGGTTATATCATATTTTAAATAGTTATCATTTTATCGAATGTATTTAATGAAAGTGCTTTCTGAAAACGCTATCATTATGATTAAGTATTCTCTTACCGATATACACATGTATTCTAGTGTTGCCGAGAAAAGAAAACTCGGGGCAAGGAGGAGCGCCAAATGGAAGACAAATTGTTCAATAGCATCAATTGGCAGGACACCGAGGATTACCCGAATAAGGACGACCGCGAGGAAGCCTGTGAGGCGGAAGATACCTCATTTGAAGTGAAACCCGTAATGGATCATTCTAACGACTGACTTTCGTCAGGAACCAATATAAAGAGGCCCTTAAATGGGCTTCTTTTTTTGCCTTTATAACCGAAATAAGGCCTCTTTCCGGGAATGCTATAAATCTTGATGGCTAAGAAGAATAGACCCTTTGCGGCAAAAGAAGCGGCGTCGCCCACCATTTTCAAAGCGTGACCTTTAAGAGGAAATTACCTTGAAAGTGGCTAATTCCCGAATTTTGCCCAATGGGTGGCGAATGGCCCCGCCAGGGCCATTACCAACCGCAAAGACTTCGAACCAAACTCAAGCAAGAACGGCAGCACTGTTGAAGTTGGCTTGCTAAGGGAGATAAGACCCATCTCAATTAACGGACGAGGCCTCGCTTTTTTAAGAAGAAATAAAAAAGAGTCGCCTCTGAAAACAAAAAGGATGAGCATCAACGCTCACCCTTGGTCGTAATAAGAATATCAGAAACTGCCAGCAACAACTTTGGCGGCAGTGACCATTGTTGTGATCACCGTAGCATCAGTAACGACCGTGTAGGCCGTAGCATAGTTGCTAAGAGCGTTAGCGGTAGAGGAATCCCAGGTGAAGGCCTCGCTAGTCGAATTAGCGCTGTTGACTTCGCTTTGAATGCGGGAAGAACCCCACGAATAGACAATCGGTTCATCGCCATAGGTGCGGCCAATCGTCAAAGTGGCGGTCAAATTGCCAGCTCCGGTTGAAGCATAAGCCTCGCTCTTCATCCAAAGGCTGGAGGAACTGCCACCGGCCAAGATAACATTCTGAGAAGATCCATTGACCGTGACGGTCGATTGGGTTCCTTTATCAAAATTCTTAAGGAATTTAGAGAAAGCAGCTGGGCTGGCCGTGATAGTCGAGGTAGCCTTGTCAGCATAAGCTTTGGTCAGGGTCGCAAAGACAGTCGCATCGATCTCGGCATAAGTGTTGGAATTTGCCTTATGAATCGCAACAATATACTTCGCTCCATCCTTAAAAGCCCAGGCTTCGGTATCCCACGTAATGGTATTTTTTGAATAATCAACAGTGGTCCCAACGGCCTTAGCATAGAGGAAATTATCCGTGCTCGAGAAATGAATAGCACCGGTAAAAGTCGTGCTGGCCTGATAAGCAATGTCGTACTTGGCCGGCGAAACATAACCCGAAGCTGTGACAGTTGAAGTCATGGCATCGAGAATGCCTTCGGCGTTCGTCCGCTGAGCATTGGTAGTTAACGGGCTGCCTGAAGAACTTGCGTTGTTTGAAGAGGTCCCGCTGCCTCCGCAGGCGGCTAGGATTAGCGTGGCCGCTGAGGCCAGCGTCAGGATAGAAACAATTTTTTTAGCGTTCATGATGAATCGCTCCTTTTGCATCAAGATTATAGCGTATATAGCACGCTTGGCCTAGGACGATTAATTCAATAAAAAATCAGTTGATTTGTTGTTTTATTTAATTTATATCGGTAATTGAAGTTCATTTTTTTCGGTCCCAAATAATGAATACAGGAAAAAAATACCTATTTCCCTTGATTCGTTCCGTTTTTTCCCTAAAACCGTTTTACGATAAATCGGTATTTTATTCTCGACACATTTAATTTTTACCGAAATAATCGATCCAAAAATTCCGAAAATCTTTACATTCGTAATAATAATTTTCCTCAAAAATCGTCAATGGCGGAAGACAAGATAGGCTTTAATTCAAGTAATAATCTGCGTTCAGGCTTTAAATTATTTAACGAAGAAGAGGTTAAAACCTTTGTCTATTTTTATTTCATTTTGGGTGGAGACCATTTAAAAAGAAAAAGCCTAATTGACGATTAGGCTTTTGTTTTTTCTTGGCGGAGACGCCGAGATTTGAACTCGGGCATGGGGTTACCCCCATCTAACAGGTTAGCAACCTGCCCCCTTCGGCCACTTGGGTACGTCTCCGTGCCCCGATACTTTACCACAATCGAATCTTGCGCGCACTAGGGAAATAACGGCAGATTAAAGAGGCAGCCGTTCCCTAACTTTGGACAAGGTTTTCAAGGATGAAGCAAGGATTCTTTTTTATGAAAGCAAAGCACCGCCTCTGCTTCATCCCTCAAGGTCATAAAAATCACTATCCCTAACTATGAGTGGGCTTTGTTTTTGTCAAGAATCAAGCCAAGAACCATCTGAAAATCACATGGGAACAAAATGAAAAAGAACTGAATTTTAAGTTATTTCATGAAGAATAACTTGAGGTGGCAGAACTTGTGGCTTGAGAAGAATTGGAAGCGTTTGTCAACTCCGGATAATACGTTTTAGCGTTATTCCAGTAATAGGTGACTTTCGTGGAAGAAGATCCTTCGGTAATATCGTTTTCGGAAACCAAGTAGTTCTTGAAAGAGGCAACGTAGGTCTTGTTCGAAGTTTTAATCGAAAGGTCGAGATAGCCGCTGCCAGTGGAACTATAGGATTCGCTGGCGCTGCTGTCTAAAGAAGATATCACGCTTTCCAAGGATTGGGGAACCACGCTTAAATCCGAATAATAGGAAGCCAATTTAGCTTTGATGTCCGGTTGGCCCATTTGGAAAGACCATTCCGCGATAGCATCGCTTAAATCGAAGAAACCCTTAGTTACAAGACTCTCTTCTTTGCCGTCCTTCGTCGCAAAGGAAATCAGAATCGGAAGGGTGGAATACGAATCGATATAGAGCCAGTTCTCTTCGCTTGAAACGGGGGAAGCAGCGGAAGAAGAAAGGGAAGTAACCATGCTTTTGTAATGGAAATAATGCTTATTGGACGAATACCCAACGGAAAGCGAAGTCGAAGAGCCATCTTGCTTAATCGCCGTGTCAATCGAAAAGGAATCCGGCTCCGAAAAATCGCTTGGCGTGGTCTTTAAACGAATGGCTTCTAAAACGCGGTAGGCTTCATCGCGCGAAAGCGAGGCGGCGCAAGCAGAAAGGGACACCATGGCCACTGGGACAAGAATTAGCAAAAAGCATCCTTTTTTCATGTTCATCTATTTATGCTAAACGATTTCCAAGATTTTTAAAGAGAAGAATCATTTTGAAAAGCGTTTTCCAAAAGATCGCGCTGATTAAACAGTGGATGGGTTTTAGCAACTTTAAGCGCGTCTTCTTCGCTGCTATAGAATTGCCAAGAAAGAGACCAGTAGAAATGGCTCGTGGCGTCCATGAGTTCTTCTGAGGCTTCATTAAGGTCTTGCTGCAAGGAAGCAGCTCTTAAAAGATTGGCCTCTCCAGTCGCAAGACGCGAGAAAAGCTGAAGGTCCACCGCTTTGTCACCTAGCGAAGCCGCAAAGCAAAGAGCCAAGGTTTCGTCGAAGGTAAGAAGGCTGGGGTCTTGGTCGATTTTAGGAATCGCGAATTCCTTCAAAAGATGTCGTTTTGCCACCCCTTCGATAAGGAACTTCGCTAAATCAGAAGAATCTTCGTTCCAAGCCCAGGTGGCTTTAAAACCAGATTCGTCTTTGGCGATATACCACAGGAATTTTGTTTTCCCGGTTATTTTGTCCATTTGGAAAAGCCGCTCCGGATGCTCAAGCGGATAAGAAGGAAGATTATCCCTGAGACTTCTGGATCGCGGAATTTTGTTTTCTTTTTTATCCATTTGATTCCCTTCTTCATCCGCATAGTAGCCCCCAAAACCTGCTGTGGCAAGGGCAAGAACCATCCCCTTTTTTCAAGAAAGGAAAAAGCTTCTCTTTCCTATAAATAGAGACTTGGTTGATCTTCCTGGGCATTATGTTCATTAAGGAACATGCTTAAACGCTGCTCTTCCCTAACATTTTCACAATAGACCAAAGTGATAGCCCTAGGCGGATTGAATTCATGAGGTAAACGTTTAAATTTCATTTTTCCTCCAAACTCTTTAATTTCTGTTCAGCCTCTGTCCTATATCTTTTGAAAGCCATCATATCCTTATCTTCACGACCGGCTAATCGAATCCACATATCCTGCTCGCGAATCTTTAATCTCTGAACTTCCTTACTCGTCTTGGGACAAACATTCAATACAGCACCAGCTGATCTGGCATCCATTCTATAATACAATTTTGTCTGCTTCATATTCTTAAGGATTCTTTCATCACATTCTTCACAAATACATTTTCCTGAGTCAGTAAGTACCTGATATAATTTGGTATTCTTTCCGCATTGATCACATGTATCTTCAATCCAACCATACAATCCATGCTTCAAGCCCTCTTTTCCCAGGACCACTCCTTTAGGCAATCCAGATATTGAAGATTGATTCTTAATCAAATGACATCGTTGTTCAATATATTCATTATCGAAACCTATTTCTGCACCCCAATAAGCCCTACCAAGCTTAAATGCTTCTTTCAAATTTTCTGCAACAACAGCTACACCGCCACTATCTCCATCCTCATCCGTATCCGCCACCAATAAGCTTTCATTCTACCATTCCTTAAGAACCTTTTTCTTAGTGACCACACCTATGCAGCTAGTTCCAGTC
>CAVRMZ010000027.1:0-16170 GCA_963722445.1 uncultured Bacilli bacterium
GGCCAAATTCAGGGAAAACGAACCAAGTGAGGAAGAATCAAGTTATACTAAATAAAGAATAACGCGGAGGTAAGAAAGATGGGAACCTCTTCTTACGGATTAATTCAGGGTTTGCCCTCTTTTCTTGCCTATTCGCCAAAGGAGAGGCTCTATGCATAAAAACACCGTCAGCTATGCGCCAGGTCATCCCGACCCCCTCTTTTACCGTCCTGATTGGTCCTCGCTCAACGGAGCGTGGCGGCTTAATTTCGATGATGGGAACATCGGCTTATTGGAAGGCTATCAAAACGTCGTTCCCGCCGGCTGTGTTTCCATCAATGTGCCCTATGCTTACGAGACTCCTTTATCCGGAATCCAAGAGAGCAAAGAACACAACGTTCTTTGGTACTACAAGACTTTCCGGAAACCCGCTTGGGGCAAACGCGTTTTGGCCCATTTCGAAAGATGCGACTACGTTTTCGATGGCTGGCTCAACGGGCAATATCTCGGCAAGCATATCGGCGGCTATGACGCGTTCGCCTTCGATATCACCGATTTCCTCGTCGAAGGGGACAATCTCCTTGCGGTCCGCGTCTATGACGACAAAGATCCCAAGCATCTAAGGGGCAAGCAGACATGGAAGGAAAAACCCTTTGACGTCTTCTATCCCACGACGAGCGGCCTTTATGGCGACGTCTGGCTCGAGTCCGTCGACGCCGAGCGGCTAAAGGGCTTCGACTCGAGAGGCTCCTACGAGGAAAAGGCCGTCTTCCTCAGAATGCTCTTCACCCACAAGGCCAAGGGCGCGACCCTCTTAGCCAAGATCCGTTACGGGGGCATAGACGTCGCCTCCGCCGTCTACCTCATCACCGGAACCTTCTTGGACGTGGAGATCAAAATCCCGCCGAAGCAGTTCCATCCTTGGTCGCCCTCTCGGCCCTGCCTTTATGACGTTGAGCTTGAGGTCATGAGAGAGGGAACGGTTAGCGATCGGGTCTATTCCTATTTGGGGATCAACGAAGTGAGCCAGAAGAAGCGTTTTCTCTCAATCAACGGGCGGAAAAGCTATCTGAAGCTCGCCCTTTACCAAGGCTACAACCCTCAGGGCGGTTTGACGTTTACGGAAGAGCAATACCTCAAGGATCTCGCTTTAGTGAAAGCCTTAGGCTTTAACGGGGTCCGGGTGCACGAGAAAATCGAAAGCGAGCTTTTCTATTACCTCGCCGACCGCGAAGGCTTGTTCACCGACGTTGAGATGCCCTCCTCCTATGAATACGATCCGATCGAAGCGAAAAAAGCGGGGGATCAGTTTGGGATCATGGTGCGGGATCATGTTGGCCACCCTTCCGTCGTCGCTTACGTCGCCTATAACGAATCCTGGGGCCTCCCCCTCATCAAGAACGATCAAAACGAGCAGGATCAGGCCTCGGCTCTTTATGAGATGGCGAACCGCATCGATTGGACGCGCCCGGTCATTTCCAACGATGGCTACGAACACACCAAGAGCGATCTTCTCACGATTCATAACTATGCGCATGACGGGAAAGCGCTCAAGGCTTTCTATAAGCCCGCGATGCTCGGGATCGCGAATAACGCCAACTTCCCCGTTAACGGCGGCAAGAACGCCTTCGCGGAGGGCTGGCACTACAACGGGCAGCCTCTTGTCATGAGCGAATTCTTCGGGGCGGGCTTAGGCCGCGACAAAGGGGGCTATGGCGCCAATTCTCGAACGGAGCGGGGCTATATCACCCGCTATCGGAGCTTGTTAAGGGCCATCAAGAAAATGGGCTGCGCTGGCTACTGCGCCACCCAATTTGCCGACACCTATCAGGAGAAAAACGGGTTCGTGGATGAAAACCGCAAACCGAAAGTGCCAGTCGAAGCCATCAAGCGCGCCAACAAAGCTTTCTAAGGGTTTATAATTCATCTTATGTTAGATCCCTTGGCTTTTCGCATCCGTCCGAAGACCCTCGATGAGATTCTGGGGCAAAGCGAGCTTGTGGGACCCACCGGTTTTTTACGGAAGTCCGCGGAGAAGAAAGAGCCCTTTTCGATGATTCTGTTCGGGCCGCCTGGCACGGGCAAGACCACGATCGCCGAAGCTTATTGCCGGAGCATAGGGATCCATTACGAATCCCTCAACGCCGTGACGACCGACAAGAAAGAGATGGAGCAAGCCATTTCCGACGCCAAGCTCTATGAGCATTCCATCATCATCATGGACGAGGTCCATCGTTTGGACAAAGCCAAGCAGGACCTCCTTTTGCCCTACGTCGAGGACGGAACGTTCTTTTTGATCGGCGCCACCACCACGAATCCCTATATTTCGCTCAATCGGGCCATTCGTTCGCGTTGCCGCCTCGTCGAAGTGAAGCCTCTTGCGGAGGCGGATGTTCTCGCAGGCTTAAAACGAGCCCTGATTCTGCCCAAGGGCCTCAATAGCAAAGTCGCGGTGACGGAAGAGGGCTTGGCCTTCATCGCGAAGCTCTCGGGCGGGGATCTCCGCTTCGCTTTGAACATGCTCGAAGAAGCGGCCGTCCAATTCGATGAGGGCAAGCCCATCACCAAAGAAGAGCTCTCTTCCATTGAAAAGGTCCCCAATTACGCGATGGATAAAGATGAAGAGGAGCATTACGACAGCGTTTCCGCCCTTCAGAAATCCATTCGCGGATCCGATGTCGACGCAGCCTTGTATTATCTGGCGCGGCTTTGCATCGCCGAAGACCTCGATAGCATCAAGCGCCGGCTTTTGGTGACGGCCTATGAGGACGTGGGCCTCGCCAATCCCTCGGCCGTCCAACGTTGCCAGATGGCTTTGGATGCGGCAGAGCGGGTTGGCTTTCCGGAAGCGGTCATCCCCTTGGGCTTCACGGTGTGCGAGCTTGCCTTGTCCCCCAAGTCGAAAGCGGGGGCTCTCTCGATCGAAGACACGATGGCCTACGCCGCCAAGCAGCCATTTTCCGTTCAGGATTATCTCAAACTCACCCCCGTCAACGTCCAAGACGAGGACAAATATCCTTATGATCGGCCCGAGATCTGGGAGAAGATCCAGTATCTTCCCGATCTCCTCAAGGACATGAAGTTCTATGAGCCGAACAAAGCCTCGAAGTCCCAGTACGAGCAAACCTTGAATGCCAATTACGAACGGCTTCTTAAGCAAGGCCGGAGCAACGCGCTTTCGGAGCTTAAAAAGAAGAAATAAGCCTTTTCTGGATTGATTTCTGGCGTATAAAGATTTCTCTCAAAATTGGATTGAAGCCCATAAACCGACGTAATCGCCTTTATGCGGTACCCAAAGCCGTAGGAAATTCTTTACATGATTTCGTAGATTCATGGCATGAAAAAGAAAATGTAAACGGTTTCACGGCTCGTTTTCTTGTGTATGCCACCTCTTGCGCCTATCATTGCTGTCCGCCTCGAAAGGGACGGTGCGAAAAGATACGGATAAGGAGGTACATTACGATGAAAGAATACACGAATCAGAATCGCATCTATTTAGATGCTACAGATAGCGTAAATCCATCATTCGACAGCGAATCCGCGACCGACAAGGTCGCCGATGGCCTGCTCTTGAGCTACATTGACACGCTCTTGAGTGGAAATGAGAATTGACGCTTGAGTGAGAGAAGGCCGCCGGATGGCGGCCTTTTCTTTTCTTGTCAAAGAAGACGGAAGGCGCCTATAATTTCGTGCGGTTGGGCCCATGGCGGAACTGGCAGACGCGTTAGACTTAGGATCTAATGAGGCAACTCATGCAGGTTCGACTCCTGTTGGGCCCACCAAACACTGATATTTGGACTTTTTTTATTTGAAACCGCATCGAGACAAAGTCGCTTTGAAACAATCTTCCAAAGCGTTTCGCGAAGATAAGAATTCGGATCAGAACAACGCTAATCTGTCTTACTGCTTTTTTGGCCGGTCGCTTGTATTTGCAAAACTTAATCAAGGCATTTTCAAACAGTTCGATTCATGAAAATGATGCTTTTTATATCCCGCGAGGGACGGCATAGATTCATTTTATCTCAAAAAACAAATTCCCCAAAAATTGGTCGAAATAAAGATAGAATATGCTTATTGTAGATGCAGCATTATTTCTTATTATTTATAATTCGAAATACTTATGAGTGCTAAGTTTGTCTCAAAGCATTGAAATATCTTGGCTTCGCTTGGTTTCGTTTTTTTTATTCGGCCCCGAAAGTGTTTGATGAAACCGCGGGCGACAATTATTCGATGCTGGGGTCATTTTCTTTGTCTCCGGGAGCCTCCTCTCGAAGTCCGTGGGCGCCTACACCCTCGATGACGAGATCGTGAGCCCGGCGGTCCATCTCTATACCTATTCCGAGACGAAATGGAGGGACCAGCTCACGGCCTACGACGGCCAGAAGTGCTCTTACGACGCCATGGGCAACCCCACCAACTATCTCGGGAAGGCCCTGGTCTGGTCCCCGATGGGGACGTTGACGTCCCTCACCAGCGGGTCCGGCGTCATTTCCTACGCCTACGATGGCGAAGGGGTCCGTTCCAGCAAGACCGTCTCTGGCGTCACGACGGCCTTCGACACGCTCGGGACCAAGATCCTCCGCATGACGATCGGGGCGTACCCCATGATCTTCCGCTACCTCGGAGGCGAGCCGATCGGCTTCAATTACCGCGGCTCCGAGTACTTCTATGCCAAGGACGGCCAGGGGGACGTCTCCGCCGTCTACGACTCGACGGGCGCCTTGGTCGCCTCCTACGTCTACGACGCCTGGGGCAGCCAGAAGGTCCTTACGGGGGCGGGGGCCATCGACACGACAGCGACGTCGATCGGGCATCTCAATCCCTTCCGTTATCGCTCCTGCTTCTACGACGAGGAGACGGGGCTCTATTATCTGAGCGCCAGGTACTACGACCCGGCGGCCGGGAGGTTCCTGTCCGCGGACGCGACATCCGTGCTGGATGCCACGGCGACGCAAATCAACGGGCCCGACCTCTACGCCTACTGCGGAAACAACCCGGTCATGAGGGCGGACCCGAGCGGAAGGCTCCCTTGGTGGGCGAACCTATTAATCGGGATCGCCATCGTTGCCGTACTGGCTGTCGCTACCATTGCCACGGCTGGCTTGGCCGGGATAGGCGCCGGAGCGGCTTTGGCGGCGGGGTTCACCGGGGCAACCTTCGCAGGATCGGCCGCCGCCGCAGCCGTAACCGTTCTGAGCTATGCAACTGCCGGGGCGATCGTAGGAGGGGTCTCTGGGTTCGTTTTCGGAGGGCTTAGTATTGATCAGAACGGTCCACAATTCAGCTTCGACAATGCAACTTACGGCCTAATGAGCGGATCTATCAGCGGAGCAATTCTCGGAACCTTTATGGGAGGGGTCTCCTTCGTAAAACTGGCCAATCCTGTTTTAACTACTGCAATAAGATCCCTTCTTGGAGGAATCGGGAACGGAGCTAATACTTTGTGTTCGGAAGCTGTCAGCGGGAGAATAAATCCAAATCTTATTCTTGCTTCGTTTTTATCAGGTGGAGTCAGTGCTATTTTCTCAGAAACGGCGGAAACAATATTTTCTTCGACTGCTACCCCTCTATTAGCGGATTTTATAAGTAATATTTTGCAAGAATTCATAGAAGATTTTGGAGGCAAAAAACAGAACTACGCATTTGCATAAATTATTATGTAGGGATAATATCTTTGAAATGGTTGAGATTCTCGTTCCAATTGGTTTCGCCCTGTTTGTGTTCCTGGTGATGGCCTATGGCGTCGACGCGGAAGGAAAACTCTTCACCAAAGCGCCGAAGGTCCGCCTCGGCTTCCTCAGGCACGTCGTCCCGCATTACCCTTATTCCGTCTCGAGTAATGAGGTAAAAAGAATCAAGGCCGAGGGCCGAGAGCCCGAAAAGAATCCTGTGAACCAGACTACCGTCTCCGCTTACTTGCTTTGGTGCCTCGGTGTCATGCTTTTGTTCCCCGTCGTTTCGGCGGTGTTCTGGGCGATAAGGGAAGCGAATCCATCGGATTTGACCGTGAAGGCTTTCACGGTCGCGTTTGTCATCGGCCTCTGCGCGCCCATCTTGGCATCGTTCCTTTTTGCAATCCTGCCCGGCGCGTTCGCGAATCCAAGATAGATAGTTGAGGTTATTTGACTTTAAGCCAAAAACTGCGGGTGAAGCCCCTTGGTTTCCCCGCAGTTTTTATATATGCGTTTTTCCAGGCCATAAAGATGTCAACTGTGTTTCGCCTTGGCGAAATTCTTTATTCGATTGACAATATTTGTTATGCGACGAGACTTTCCCGAAGGCTTCGAGCGCCTCCGCCCGCTTGGGGGCTGCATCATTTCCGGGATTCTTGGGCGCCCTCGCCGCCTCCTACGTCTACGTCGGTCGGGCGCCTCAGCCCCTTCCGGTACCGCTCCTGCTTCTTCGACGAGGAGACGGGGCTCTACTATCTGAGCGCCAGGTACTACGACCCGGCGGCCGGGAGGTTCCTCTCGGCGGACGCGATATCCGTATTGGACGATACGGCGACGCAAATCAACGGGCCCGACCTCTACGCCTACTGCGGAAACAACCCGGTCATGAGGGCGGACCCGAGCGGAAGGGAGTGGTGGAACCCGGCGACTTGGGATTGGAATTCAATTCTCAAAGGAGCCGGGCTCGTCGCCCTTGGGATAGCCGCCATCACCATTGCGGCGCTGACGTTTCCGGTAGGTGGAATTATTCTCATAGCCGCCGGAGCGGCTTTCCTTTCGGGAGCATTAACTGTTGCGTTCGGCCTTTCAGACGTTTTAGGCGGCGTTTCCGGGTATAACCTTGTCGAGCAAACAGTTTTCCAAGGAAACGAAGGCGCCTATTCGCTGGCGGAAAACATCACGGCCGGTGTCGCAGCGGTATCCATGTTGGTTTGTGGGGCCTATCTCGATTTTAACTCATCGTTTGTTTTCCGCTCGACCGAGGCAACCGACATTTCTCACGGAATCGTTTTCAACACCGCGACGAAGACCATCAGCTATTACGACGGAAGCGGCTTCCTCGCCGGATCGATTTGCATCGAAAACTTCGAGGAAAGCGGGCATTTGATCCACTATCATACCGAGCCGCCACATTCGGAGCAGATTTACAGCTATTTTCAGTTCATTGAAGAACTGATCAAAAGATGGATTAGCGGTAATCAGTAGAAAGCATTCGCGCCTTTTTTCATCTATTATCGGGGAAGCGGGAATATCTCTATCTCAAAACGTTGTTTTCGAAACAGGAGGCGTATAAAATCTATAGAATAATAAAGTTCAAATGAGAATAATAAACGCCATTAAAAAAATAGCGTTCGAAGCCTCGAGGAAGGAACCTGCTGCGTTTTGGGTCCTTTTCTCGGTTTATGTGGCATCCGTGGCGGCCTATGTCACGGGTCTCGTCTTCTTTGCCATCGGGACCGGCCAGATCGCGATTGGTCTGATATTCTATTTTTTCATTTTTCTGCTAGGTTCCTTTGCTTTTTTCGTCGGCTCCGCGTTTCTGTTTTGTCTTTTGCAGGGGATCACGCCGAAACCGCCTGGGATCACCTACAGGAACCCAACTGGATGGAAGAATCTGAGAGGCGTAAGGAAAACGTGCACCATCATCGGATGCCTGCTTGTCGTTTTGGCGGGGTTCACTTTGTTTTTTCTCGGTTTTTTGATTGGGCTCGAATCCCTTTAGCAGCTATTTGGCATCTTGCTTGTGTTTTTGAATACATATGTGGAATTTCGGTATTCTAATCAAAAAAATGCACATGCCTTCTTAATCAAAACTGAGCAAGGGTTCTTTTTCGCTCTCGAGCGCCTCCAAGTCTCCTCCTTGGCCAGACAACCCATCTCTGCGCCTACGCGAAGGCGGGCTTGGGGGACCAACTCACGACCTTTGACGGCCTGAACTGCATCTACGACGCCTGGGGCAATCAAAAGGTCTTTACGGGGCCGGGGGCCGCCGACCCCGCCGGCTCCGGCTCGGTTGGCAAGGATCGGGAAATCGTTTTGGAGACTGTTCACTAAATTTCTCTCAGACGGTGAACGGGAGAACCAAATATCTTGAATTTTCCTTTTTATCCCGGGAGTGTTCGACTTTTCGTTGACTGACGGATGACCCAGATTTTGTCATGGGGACGAAGGCCCCGTCGATCCAGAAGCGTTTGGCAGGACTGGGCTTACCTAAAAGGCGGCGAAGCGCTGGAAGAGCTTCATCCTTCCTAGGTACGCGGTTCTGGAAGACACGTCAAGGCATTCCGAGATCATTTGGATGGTCGAGTCTTCGGCGGTCAGCGGAATCCTTTCCAGCTTGTTCTTCGGCGACTTGGCCAACGAGAAGGCGGTATCGGCGCCTTTGCCGACGAGCCTCCCTGCGTTCCGGATTGTTTGGCAAGGCAATCGTGCCGCAGCGGGGAAACTAACGGCTAAAACCTAGACACGATTTTGTGACTTTTCTAAATCTTTTTCGCTTTTTATTCAAAAAAAACGCCACTTTTCCAGGTTTTGTGAAAAGGAAGGATTAGGATTAATCCAAAAAATGATATAGATTTATAAGGCAGGCTTTTAAAACTCTTCAGTTTGCATTATGAATTTATTCAAAGTATGTCTTGTTGAGGATGATAACGATTATGCGGTGACGCTGAAAACCTATTTTAAAAAACTAGGCGATGAGCTTTCAGCGACTTTTATAATTACTCATTATAGCGATTCGACAAGTTTCCTTTCGAATTATAAAAGCCAGTATGACCTCATTTTAATGGATATTGGGCTTCCGGATGTTAATGGCATTGAAGCTTGCAAAAGAATCCGAAAAATCGATGATGTCGTCATGATTGTATTTGTCACTAACTTAGCTAAATATGCCGTCAACGGCTATGAAGTCCAAGCCTTTGATTATATTGTTAAGCCCATCTCCTATTATGACTTTGCCATGAAAATGAAAAAGGCTCTTGCGAAAATCAATTCCCGGCAAGACAAAGAAATTACGATTTCTTTGGCAAAGGGTAAATATAGCCGAACCAAGCTTAGCCAAATCAAATATGTCGAAGTGTTGGGCCACAAAGTCATTTACCACGTGTGCGATGAAAAAATAGAATCTTCGGACACGATGAAACATGTTGAAAGCGCCTTAAGTTCGTTTGGCTTCTCCCGCTGCAACAACTGTTATCTTGTTAACCTTCGCTATGTCACTGGCGTTAAAGGCTATAGTGTTTATATCAAAGAGGAAGAGCTTCGAATTTCGGAGCCCCGCAAAAAACAATTTATGAGCGATCTTGACAAGTATCTTGGAGACGACACCCTTTAATGCTGGATTTTTCCTCATCTCTTTTTTATTACAAGCTCGTCGTGGTAACGGAGCTGATTTTTATTGAAGGCCTTTTTACTTTTCGCCTCATGAAGCGCCGCCATTTCCTTATCCGTCTTATCGCTTCGCTTTTAATCACTTATGCCGCCGTCTTTCTTTTTCCAATCGCATCCTACAACGCGTGGTACGTTTCTCTTATTTTTCTTTTTGTTTTTGCCATTACCATCGCCGACATGCTGTTTTGCTTTAAGGAGCCCTTCCTCAAAATATTTTTTATTGCCTTATCCTGTTACACCATTCGTCATCTCGCCGAATGTTTTTACACTTGTTTGCTGCCTCTCTTTGGATTTTCCATTTCCAATGAGCAATACGGCAATGAAATAAAATTGACCAATATCATTGCTTTTAAAGCCATTATTTATGTCGATTGCTATTTCGTCACTTATTGGATTTCCTATCTCTTTTTCGGCAAAAAAGTGAATAGCAAAGAAAATATTGTTCTTAATCATTTGTCTTATTTTTATCTTTTCGTTTTTATTCTCATTGTCGATTTTGTTCTCAACGCCGTCCTCATTTATCGCATCAGCGATAAAAGCGATGTCGTAATCGTCGCGATTTGCTATCTCTATAACGCCATTAGTTGCATCTGCCTTCTCATTATCCAATTCAGCCTTTTGCAAAACAAGAAACTCGAAACAGAGGTTGAAACGGCCGAAAGAGTGTGGGCCCAAAAGAAAGAGCAATACGAATTCACCAAAAAGAACATCGATATGATTAATCTAAAATGTCATGACTTGAAGCATGAAATCCACCAATTTGGCCAAAAAGGAAATATCGATTCATCGTCAATTCGTCAAATTGAAGACATGATAAAAATCTATGATTTAACGGCTGAAACGGGAAACGAATCTCTCGACGTTGTCTTAACCGAGAAGAGTTTGCTTTGCAAAAAGGATGGCATTGCCCTCTTCTACATGGTCGATGGGAAAGAGCTTTCCTTTATTTCTCAAAGCGATCTCTACGCCTTATTTGGCAACATGGTCGATAATGCCATCGAAGCAGTCACGAAAATCAAAGATAGGGATAAGCGCAAAATCAGTCTTACCGTCAAACGCATTAACAACTTTGTCACAATCAACATCCAAAACTATTTTGTCGAAAAAATGACTTTCAAAGAGGGGCTGCCGGTTACCACAAAAAAGGACAAAGCCAACCACGGATACGGAATGAAGAGCATTGAGCTTATCGTCAACCAATACGATGGCTCGCTCAATATTGACACCAAAAACGGTATTTTTAATCTTAATATTCTTTTTCCATGTAAGCCCTTTTAAGTTGTGTTTCGTTTCTTTTAATGTGGGAAAGTTGCCTTGCCTTCGTTTTTGAAAGCACTTACAATCCACGGTTAGTGGGGGGGGATAGCTGATGAAAAAAAGCAGGAAGAGAAACAACGTCCGTTTGATGCTGATCGTTTTGCCTGCGGCGTTGCTTGTCCTAGGCACCGCGACCGCCGTGACGTCGGTTATGAATTATTACGCGTCAACGATGGATATGTTCTTCGGAAAAGGCGAAGAAGTTTTAACGCCCCTATCAGGAACGGAAGATTGGAACACCAATTATTACGGACCGGTGCCCTCCAGTGACGACGCTGTCACGAATTCGGAAACGGTCGCAAAGGAAATATCCGATGAAGGCATCGTTCTTCTCAAAAACGAAGGAGCAGCCCTTCCTCTTTCATCGACGGCTAACGTCACGCCGTTAGGGCGCAGTTTTATCGATCCTATCTATGGCGGGAATGGCAGTGGCAACGTCGACGTGGCGCAAAGTTATGTCGTAACGCCAAGCAAAGCGCTTGCCCGTGTCTTTGGCAAGCACCTTAACTCGACGGTAGCGGATCATCTAGGTGACGTTTTATCGGAAAACAAGTATAAGCGCGGTTCTATCGGCATGAGTTCCTCGACGTATCAAATTGGCGAATTCCCTGTCTCAGAATATACGGCGGTTGAAAACACCTTTGCTGATTTTGGCGATGCCGGAATCGTCTTCTTGGCCCGTGGGGGCGGAGAAGGTGGCGATCTTACTCACGATATGTCGAAATCGGGTGGCGAAATGGGTCAGCACCAGTTAGAACTCGACGCTAACGAAAAAGCGTTGATTCATTACGCAGAAACGAATTTCCGCAAAACAATCGTCGTTCTCAATATGTCAACTAGCCTTGAACTTGGAGAACTTGCTACCGACAACAAAGTCAGCGCTATTCTTTGGATGGGGTCGCCTGGCGCAACCGGCTTCTCTTCTTTAGCAGACGTTCTCGTCGGCAACGTTAATCCTTCGGGTCGCACCGTCGATACTTTCGCTGCCGATTTTACGAAAGATCCCACCTGGGGCAATTTTGGAAATTTCTCTTACACCAATTGCAGCGCTGGCGGGTATGGCGGAAGCTCAACTCCAGGCGCGACATATGTGGAGTATGAAGAAGGAATTTACGTCGGATACCGCTATTATGAAACGGCATATCACGCCTATGGCGATTCCTTTTATGACGCCTGGAAAGAATCGAGCGATAAGAAGACGGGAACCGGCGTTGTTTATCCTTTCGGGTATGGCCTTTCTTATACGGATTTCAGCCAAGAAATCACGAATGAAAAAATAAGCGATGGCAAAATTGCTTTCGACGTTAAGGTCACAAATACTGGCATGGCAGAAGGAAAGGATGCTGTGGAAATCTATGACGTCGCCCCTTACTCTTCAGCTGAAACCATTGAAGAACCTTATGTTAGCCTTATCGATTTCGCCAAAAGCGACAGCTTGAAACCAGGCGAAAGCCAATCCATTTCCTTTTCTATCCGCGCCGAGGATATGGCTTCTTATGACTACAAAACCGAAAAAGCTTATGTCTTATCCGCAGGCCAATACGCGATTAAGCTTATGGCCAACGCCCATGAAGCGGTCGAAGGCCAAGAAATTGACTATAACGTTCCTGAAAAAATCGTTTATAGCAGCAGCAATCCGCGCGAATCGGAAATCAAAGCCCAAAGCGTCATGAACCGCGATGGCAGTTATGGGAATAAGCCTGCTGATGGCGTTAGTTATGTCGCAGCGGCAAATGCATTTGATGGCATGAATGAGTACGCCGACAAAACGGGTGGAATGACGAATCTTAGCCGCGCGGACATGGCAGGGACTTTTCCCACTGCGGCGGACAGCAAAAAAGAAGCTCCGGATGCTGTCGTCAAAGACTTTGAGAGCTTTAATGTCGATACGGATCCTGAATTAGGGAATACCGAGGGGAGTGCAGTCTACGCCAAAAGCAAGCCTGTTACGAAGGCCAATAACGGACTTTCCCTCGTCGATTTGCGAGGTGTGAATTATAACGATGACTCCTGGAACAAATTCCTCGATCAACTTTCTTATAGCGACGATGAATTGAAAGTCACTTGCGGCGCTAATTATCAAACGATTGAATTAACGAGCCTTGGCAAACCAGCCACGGAAGACCATGATGGCCCACAGGGCTTGACAGGCACGTACGGAACAGGGCAGAAGATTAACGCTTTTGCTTGGCCTTCGGAACCGCTTGTCGCTGCGACATTTAATACGGCATTAGGTCGCAAAATGGGCGAAAGCATCGGAAAAGAAGCGTTAGCATCAGGCATTTCTGGCTGGTATGGCCCTGGACTTAATATTCATCGTTCACCCTTCGGCGGAAGGAACTTCGAATACTATTCGGAGGATCCTGTTCTCTGCGGAAACTTTGGGGCTGAGGTCATCGGTGGCGCCGGCGATAGTGGCCTCTATGCTTACGTGAAGCACTTTGCCATGAATGAGCAAGAAACGAATCGCCTTCGCAACCTCTGCGTCT
This sequence comes from uncultured Bacilli bacterium, assembly GCA_963722445.1. Lineage (GTDB taxonomy): Bacteria > Bacillota_I > Bacilli_A > RFN20 > CAG-826 > UBA4951. The sequence goes on from CAVRMZ010000027.1 coordinate 13,127, forward strand.
GGGCAAACGAACAGACAGTCCGTGAGATTTATCTTAAGCCTTTCGAAATCGCGGTGAAAAATGCGAAATGCACGATTCATTACATCGCGGATAAACAAGGCAGCATCAAATCAGCGACAATGCGAGCCGCGACGGCTGTCATGTCTTCCTTCAATCGCATTGGTGGAACTTTGACTTGTGAATCGTATCCTCTGTTAACTTCCGTTTTAAGAAGCGAATGGGGATTCCAAGGCATGGTCGTAACCGATATGATGGGCGGATTGAATTACGACAAAAAATTGCGGGCTGGAAATGATCTGAACATGGATGGAAAGAGCGTCCTTTCCGTTTCGGATAAGTCTTCGGCCACGGCGCTTAGCGCCTACCGAAAGGCCATTAAAAACATTTGCTATGCCGTCGCCAATTCGAACGCGATGGATGGCATCGCCCCCGGAACGCTCGTCGCTTATAAAACCTCGCCCTGGAAAATCGGTTTGATTATTGGCGACGTGATTGCCTATTCCCTCGCTGCAGCGGGAATCGGATGGGTGATATATCGAATCATCGATAAAAGGAGAAAACCAGAAAAATACAAATGAATATCTTTAAGAAATGACCAGCAAATTGTTTGTAAACAGGAGGAAAATCATGAAAAATAAAAAATGCCTTGTGGCCATCATCGCCGCAGCGATGTCTTTCGCCTTCACTTCGTGCGGCACGTCGGCGACAAGCTCTTCAGCGAGTAATTCAGCCAACGCTTCGTCTTCATCAGCTGATGCGACCACTTTATCGATAGCAAATGGAACCTATTATGTTTATGGCTATGAATGGGGACCCGCGGTCACGAAAATGGTCGTGAAACTTAATGGGGCTGTTTCAAATGTCAGCAAGGATGACTTTATGGTCCAGGCAGGTTCAGCAACCGTGAGCGACGGCAAGCAAGATAAGGTAACGTTAACCGCCGCTTACACTTGTGATGAAAACGGCAACAAAACCGATTCGAGCTCTGCCTCTATCGCTTTTGAAATGACAGCCGTCCATAAGATCGCTTCCCCTTTTGCTTCTGATCCCAACACGTTAATCAATAGTTGGAACCAGTATCGAATTATCGTGACGTTAAATCACGATCTCAAGGTTGGCGGCACTGTTGCTTCTTCTGGCACAACGGCCGCTTATACCTTTAGTGCTTCTGAACGCAAAGTGCCAGAATTCGACAATTGGGAAAAAGGCAGTTACACCGATGCGGCGAAAAGCCAAACCTTGACGACAATTGCTTATACCCCAGAAAAGGCCAAAACCGATAGTAGCAAGAACCCGCTTATTGTTTGGCTGCATGGTGCCGGCGGAGGAGGAACGGATCCTCTTATCACCGTTCTTGATACCCAATGCATCAACTTGGCAAAATCGCCCATTCAGGACTATTTCACGACGGACACACAAAAAGGGGCCTATGTCCTTGCCGTTCAAACGCCAACATTCTGGTGCAATGATGGAAATGGAAACTATAATTCCAGTCTGCCAGCCAACGCCACGGAAGCGATGGCAGGAAAAGGCCAGCCAGGTCTATACACGGAAGCGCTTTATAAGACCATTGAAAATTATGTGGCAAACAATCCCGACATTGACACCAGCCGAATTTATCTTGGCGGCTGCTCAAACGGCGGTTATATGACGATAGAAATGATGGTTAATTACAACAATTGCTTTGCGGCTTATTTCCCCTCTTCTGAAGGCTACCGCAATTTCAACATCAGCGATGACGCTATTAACAAGATTAAGGATAGCAACGTCTATTTCGTCCAGGCGGAGGGAGACGAATTATTCGCGCCGATGGAATTCACTGTTCCAACCTATTATCGCTTGATCGAAGCCGGCGCGACGAACGTCCACTTCCACTTTATGGAAGCGGGCACTCTCTACGCCAAAGGCTATATTCAGCACTACAGCTGGATTGATATCTTCAACAACGAAGTGAAATGGGATTTCGACGCGGCGGCCGTCAAAGCGGATTATGCCCATCTCGATTTCTCTGACTTCGGAGCGCTAACTGGCCAAACGACTTACGTTTCACACGACAATAACACGGTCGGAGTGGAAGGCGGTCTTTGGGGCTGGATGTCGCGACAGAGTTTAGCGGCTTGATTATTTCTATTCTTTGAATTGGCCCTCGCTTTGGCGAGGGCCTTTTTAATCGGCATAAAAACTAAGCGCCATCGTGTCGTTGCAATCAAATTCCAGCGGAGGATGGCCATCGACCAGTCCCTGGCCAATTGAAGGCCGAAAGACCATGAGTCACCCGCCATCCTTTGGCACAGATCTCATCGCCAACGAGGCAGAACAAAATGAGAGTCTCCCGGAATCACGCTTCGATTTAAAGAGGCGCCAACCTACTGCTTGTCTTCCATGTTTTCTAAGAAAGAAAAGGAGGAAGAAGCCCCAAAGCGTTTCTTCACGAAAGGCAATATATCAGGCGAAGAATGAGAAAAACCCTATCGGTATCCGCTTCCCGACGGGAAACGCCGTAACGACTTCATCGATTGCTTATTGGCATCCCGCATCGCCCTTGTCTATGGAACCGATGGGCAGAAACGGAAATTCCTATCCTAAGAATATGGAAAAAAAGCGAATGAGGCTCGGGGAGAGAACGCGCTTCTTTGCCAAGCGTTTTGACATATTCCTTCAAAATACGGTCAGGAAATAAAGGCTATTCAAGCGGTTTGCCCCTTCGTTTTCAACAACGGCGTCATCGATTTTCGTTCCGCTTGTCATTGGTTTTCTTTAACCCGACGATCATGGCGATCCATAAGGAAGCCAAAACGGTTAGGGCTAGTAGCGCGCCAAGATAGGCAAGCACCATTGGCTCAAAGACGAAAGCATCAACGACCGCGATGGAATAGTAGGAGCCGCTTATCGCCAGGTTCGCGTTGGCAAGGCCCAGCCCGATGAAAGAAGCCCCGATTCCTTCCGGAATAATCCCTACGAGCAAACCAACAACCAAGCAAGAGAGAGGGCCAAGCCTTTTCCTTTCGCCCATCGACAGCATCGCTAATAACCGTTTATGGAGA
>CAVRMZ010000028.1:0-5802 GCA_963722445.1 uncultured Bacilli bacterium
TCGGGGGAGAAGTGCCTCTTTGCGGAAACTGCTTTCATTTTCTTCGTCCTAACGCCGAAACCTTTCTTCTTGATGGCGTTAAGGTCCGCTATCTCTATAAATATTGTGAGCCGGTACGAGATCTTCTCTTCCGCTACAAAGCCTGTGGAGACATCGAACTTGGTCCCGTCTTCTTAGCTTATCAAGCTCCCCTCCTTTCTTTAATCTATCGAGGTTTCACCTTGGTTCCGGCCCCGAGTTTTAAGGGGAAAGATCTCAAAAGAGGTTTCAACCATGTCGAAGAGATGTTTAAAAGCCTCAATCGTCCCCAAATTAAGGCCATCCAGAAAAACGATGACGTCAAACAAGCCGATTTAGGATACGAAGAAAGGCAACGGATAGGGGAACATCTCCGCTGGATCGAAGGCACCTCGGTTATGAATCAAAAAATTCTTTTCGTGGATGACCTTTGCACAAGCGGGGCGACCGCCAAAGCTTGCTGCCGCCTTTTAAAAGAGCACGGAGCCTCAAGAATTGAAATTCTGGTTATGGGACATCCTGAAATAAAAAAAGGGAAAACAGAAGATGGCATCGTCACCTGATGGCTCCCCTTAGAAAAACCACGAACCATCCATGTTCTTTCGTTGCTTACCATTTGGGGTAATGGTATTATCTTAAAGCGAAGTTTTTAGGAGAAAATCGTGCCTAATTTCATAGAAAAAATCTTCCATCTCGAGCAAAAAGAACTCAGCAAATATGCCCGCCAAGCGGACATTGTTTTGGGTTATGAACCGAAGATCTCCGCTTTAAGCGACGATCAGCTTAAGGCCAAGACCGCCGAATTTAGAGAAGCCTTGAATAACGGCAAAACCATCGCTGACATCAAATATGAGGCGTTTGCGGTAGCGCGTGAAGCCGCTTGGAGGACCCTCAAGCAGAAACCATTTAAAGTTCAGGTCATTGGCGCTTTGGTCCTTGACGATGGCAACGTCGCCGAAATGAAGACTGGCGAAGGCAAGACTTTGACCGCTACCATGGCGGTTTATCTTAATGCTCTGGGGGGCAAAGGCGTCCATGTCGTTACCGTTAACGAATACTTGGCCCAGCGCGATGCCGACTGGATGGGTCAGATCTATCGTTTCTTAGGCCTTAGCGTCGGCGTTAACCTCGCCGCCAAGACGGCCGAAGAGAAGAAGCAGTCATATCTTTGCGATATTACCTATACCACCAACTCCGAACTTGGCTTCGATTATCTTCGCGATAACATGTCGCCTGCTTTAAGCGGCCGAGTTTTGCGGGGACTTCAATACGCCGTCGTCGATGAAGCCGACAGCATTCTCATCGATGAGTCGAGAACCCCGCTTATCATTTCCGGTGGCAACAGGGCTGCCGCTTCTCAATACCAAGTAGCGGACCGTTTCGTCAAATGTCTCAAGAAAGAGGCTGATTTCACGGTCGATATCAAGGAAAAAGCCTGCTCCCTCACCGACGAAGGCAATAACAAAGCTGAGCAAATGTTTGGGGTACGAAATCTTTACGATCCCGAGAACAGCGACTTGGTTCATCGAATTCATCAGGCTTTGAAAGCCAATTATATCATGGGTCGTGACGTGGAATACATGGTGGACAAAGAACATCAGATTCAGCTCATCGATCAGTTCACCGGCCGTATTATGCCAGGTCGGGAATATAACGATGGCCTCCAACAAGCCATTCAGGCAAAGGAAGGCCTTGAAATCAAACAGGAGACCGTGGTTTTAGCCACGATCACTTATCAAAACTTCTTCCGTCTTTATAAGAAGCTTTCGGGCATGACCGGAACCGCCAAGACCGAGGAAGAGGAATTCGAAACCATCTATAACATGAAAGTCATTTGCATTCCAACCAATATGCCGATGATCCGCAATGACGACACCGATCTTATCTTTGCCACCCACGAGGCCAAACTGAAGGCCCTTGTGAAAGCGGTCAAGGAACGCCATGAGAAGGGCCAACCGATTTTGATCGGAACCGTTTCGGTCGAATCGAACGAAGAAATCTCTCGCTTGCTTGATGCGGCGGGGATTCCTCATGAAGTCTTGAACGCCAAAAACCAGGTTCGCGAGGCTGAGATCATCTCTCACGCTGGCGAAAAGGGCTCTGTTACTTTGGCCACCAACATGGCTGGTCGTGGCACTGATATCAAATTAGGGCCCGGCGTCAAAGAACTTGGCGGTTTATGCGTATTCGGAACCGAAAGACATGAATCTCGTCGCATCGACAACCAGCTAAGAGGCCGGAGCGGCCGTCAAGGCGATCCGGGCTATAGCCGCTTCTTTGTCTCGTTCGATGACGAATTGATGCGTCGGTTCGCCAGCGAGAGCCTCCGGAAACTCTTCACTGAGAATCTGCAGGACGATTCCTACGAAAACAAGATGCTGACGAGCGCCGTTACCAACGCTCAGAAACAAATCGAAGGCAAGAACTTCGACGTCCGTAAGAATCTCAAAGACTATGATGACGTTTTGGCCAAACAGCGTGATATCATCTACAAAAAACGCGATTCCATTTTGATGGCTGACGATATCGTCAACCTCATCCACGATTTCTTCAAGACCTGCGGCGTCTATCTTGCCCGCAAAAGCGTCGATACCTCCAATAACGAAGGTATCATCAGCGGCGAGGCCTTGAAGCGGCTTGTCGAGCCGCGCTTCATGCCCGAAGGTTCCATCAATGTGGCCGCCTACGATGGCGCGCCTTACGAAGAAGCCGGCGAAGACCTTGGAGAAGTTCTCTATCAACGCTATCTTGATAAGCGAAAGACATGGCCCGCGAGCGACGCCGACCAGATCGAACGTCAGATTTCTTTGCATGTCATCGACCATAACTGGCAAGGACACATCGATACGATGGCCCATCTGCGCGAAGGTATCTCCTTAAGAAGCTACGCTCAAACCAATCCGTTGCAGGACTATGTCAACGAAGGTTATGACCAGTTTAAGGAAATGAACGAGAAAATAGCGGTGGACACCGCCTTTAACCTCCTAAATGTCCGTCTTGTCAAACGGGAAGAAGCACCATTAAATAATGGTGTTCCCATCGAAGGGAAAGCCGCTCCGGTCAATGTGATTCCGTCCGCCCCAAGCGTGTCTAGGCCGAAGGACCTCGCCGCGCCTAAAGGCGAAGATGCTGTCAAGAAAGGTGAATAAAAAGGAATATGAAAGAGCTCGTCGAAGTAAAACAAGAAGCCCAAACGTTGGCCCGTCTTGTCTCGCAGCTCGGTGGTTCGCTTTGACCTCCCGAAACTCAACGCGACAATTGAAGCATTAGAGAAAGCGCAAAACGTCGAAGGGTTCTGGAGTGACCAGAATTCCGCTAAAGCCGTCATCGCTCGCCTTAACGACGCCAAAACCAAGGTCAATACCTATGCCCAAATCCAAAAGGATTTCAAAGACCTTTCGGATCTTTTGAACGAATCCGACGCCGGAACCCCTGATATGTTGGAACTCCTTGGGCAGATGGAAGACGATTTAGGGAAGAAGGTCCATGAATTCAGCAGCACCCTTCTTTTCACGGGGGAATACGACGCTTTAAACGCCACGATTGAAGTCCATCCAGGCGCTGGGGGCACCGAAGCCCAGGATTGGTCCGATATGCTTTTAAGAATGTATGGGCGGTGGGCCGAGAAACATAATTTTAAATGGCAAGTGCTTTCTTACGAGGCTGGCGAAGAAGCTGGGCTCAAGAGCGCAACCGTCAAGGTTATCGGCCATAACGTCTATGGCCTTCTCAAAGGCGAAAAAGGCGTCCATCGTCTCGTCCGCATTTCGCCCTTTGACGCCGCCGCGAGGCGCCATACCTCTTTCGCTTCGATTAACGTCGTCCCGGAATTCGGTCAGGTCAACGACGTTGTCATCGATCCCAAAGATCTCCGCGTCGATACCTTCCGGAGCGGCGGAGCTGGCGGCCAAAACGTCAACAAGGTTTCCTCGGCCGTCCGGGTCACCCACCTTCCGACGGGCATTGTCGTCCAATGCGAAATTGAGCGAAGCCAGCTTCAGAACAAAGCCACCTGCATGGAAATGCTGACCGATAAGCTGATGGAGAAAAAGCTCGAAGAGCGAGATGCCAAGATGAAATCCATCATCGGCGAGCAAAAGAATATCGAGTGGGGGAGCCAGATTCGAAGTTATGTCTTCTGCCCTTATACCCTTGTCAAAGATAACCGAACCGACCACGAAACCTCGGATGTTGCGGGCGTGATGGACGGGGATCTTGATCCCTTCGTCTATGCCTATCTTGAGATGATGGCCAAGACCGGCGGCGCGTCTCAAAAGTAAAAGCGGTTTCTTCAAGGCGGCTTTTTTGAAATTTGCTAAAGATTTGGCTAGCGCTAAGCAATTTTCATCGTGGTTTTCCCCTAAGGCCGTTAGGGTATGATAATCAAACGCCAAAACGTATAGAATGGTTCACGTCGGAACCTCTTTATTAAAGTGGCCCATCAGCCGGCATCGTTGAGGACTCAAGCGCATCAAATGATTACTGAAATTAAGCATACCATCTCAAAAAACGACGTTTATCTTGAGATAAAAAACGTCATTTTTGTCGCGGTAGGTTGTTTGATTCTTGCCTTTTCTGATGCCGTTTTCTCGAACGAATGCAACCTCGTCACCGGCGGCGTTTCCTCCGTCGGCGTCATCGTGAATTATTACGTTTATAAGGCTACGGGCTTTGACTGCACTTCCCTTGTCGTTATCGGCATGCAGGTCATCCTTTGGTTCGTGGGCTGGTTCACCCTGGGCAAGAAGTTCTCTATCAACACGCTTCTCGCCTCCGCGCTTTACCCGTTGTTTTTCGCTCTTTGCTATAACTTTCACGTCGGGAATCTTCTAGGTTTTTCGCAGCTTTATGCCGGCGCCAATGGTTATGCAGTCGTTAATGGCGTTCAAGTTTCCGCTCCAGTGGATTATGCCATGCTCATTCTCGCTGGGGTCTTTGGCGGGGCCACCGCCGGAATCGGGTGCGCCATTTGCTATTTGGGCAATGGTTCCACCGGTGGGTTCGATATCATCAGTTTTATTATCGCCAAATACACTCAAATGAAAGAAGACGTCTCGGGATTCATTTGCGATGCCACCCTCGTTCTCTTAGGCTGGATTTGCATGGGCGATCCGCTCCGAAGCCTGATTGGCATTTTGTCGGCGCTTGTCTGCGCCATGGCTGTCCAATACGTCTACGTCAACGCCGATTCTTTCGTCATCGTCGATGTCATTTCCGATAAGTATGCCGATATTCAGGACTATATCCATAAGGAATTGGGGCATGCGACCACCCTCATCGATATCGTGGGCGGCTATTCGGGCGAGAAACACAAGATGATCCGCGTCGTCATCTACGAGTTTGAGACCACTGAGCTCAAGAATCGGATCGCTCAAATCGATCCGACGGCCTTCGTGAGTTTCATGCAAGCCAAGACCATCAACGGGCGGGGTTTCGTGCCTTTCGTGGAATCGCGCTCCAAAACCGGCAAACGCAAGAGCCGCTTCGCCCGCCCAGGCCAATACGAGAATGGCGGCTCTAGCGAATCTTTCATGGATCCGACGCCTGAGGCCAAAAAAAACGTCGGCAGCGCCACAGTCAAAACCGATGCCACTGCTGGCGGCAATGACATTATTACCACCAATAACAATCCCCCGGATAAAGGAGCTCAGTAATCGTGGATTCAACTCACCCCTTCAAACTAGTCGCCAGCTACAAACCAACCGGTGACCAGCCGGATGCCATCGCCAAAATTCTTAAAGGCGTTGCGGAAGGGAAGCAGGTTCAGGTCATTTTAGGCGCGAC
>CAVRMZ010000029.1:0-13098 GCA_963722445.1 uncultured Bacilli bacterium
GCGTCCGGAAAAAACTTCGCGGAAATGGCGGTCATCGGAAGCCCCATCACCGCTTTCATGTCAGCCGGGGTTATAAGAAAATCAGGACCGAGTTCCTTCCTGCCCGCGAGGGTCCAGGCTTTCGCTACCGGAATCGTGGAATCCCAAAGGGTGCCATCCAAATCAAAAATAATGCCTTTGCTCTTCATACAAGAATGAGGATACTCTTCGCCGGTTTTTGTGACGATAGCGAAATGGTCTTTTTAAAGAGATCACACGAGGCCGCGCTTGTTGGCATACATCTTTTTGTCGATGGCATCCAAAAATCCATCGACCGAGATCTGATCGTTTTTCGTATAGGTCACATAGCCCACGGCAAAATGAATGTCATAAGGCTTGCAAATCGCTTTGTTCATGGCGTTTTCTTCCTCGCGGATTTTGCCATAGATCTTCTGGCCTTCCGTTTGGTCATCGGTTTCAATCAAAACCACGAATTCATCGCCGGCGTAGCGCGCCAAAAAACCAGAGCCCCCCACCGCGGTCTTGAGAATCCGGGCGGCATAGACCAAGGCCTCATCGCCTTTGCGATGCCCGAACGTGTCGTTGATGGCTTTGAATTTGTTGATGTCGAGCATCATCCCGATGAAATAGTTCTCGTGCCGTTTCTTGGTGAGAACGGAACGAAGGCATTCCTCGAACTGTTTGCGATTATTAAGGCCGGTGAGAGGGTCGGTTTGCGTGTTTCGCATCACGATATAAAGAAAGATGAGGAGGGTCGCGATGGTGGAGAATGCGCAGCCAATCGAAAGGCTGGCCCCATTCGCGGGAATCGGGACAAAGACCTGAATGAGGGTCGCAATAAAAGGCAAAAAGAAAATCAAAGAAAAAATCATGATCATCGATAATGGAAAATGAGGCTTCCGCAAGCAAATGGCGATAAAGGGAACAAAAATATAAGCAAGGCCGAGGATCACGGTAAACGCCATCCCGTCCTCACGTTGATAAGCGTTCGTGCTTTGGACGATCGTGAAAACCAGCGGAACGAAGGCGCTTGCGATAGCCAAACCAGCATTAGCCAAAAGCGGAATGCCAGCTAATAGTTTCTGCTTGAGGGAAAGAGATTTTTCGACAAGGTCAAAGCCATAGAGAAGACAAAAATAGGCCGGAAGCGGCTGGACGACAAAATAAAAGACATTAAAAACGACATTGCAATAATAAAAGGCGGGAGAGCCGATTCGCGCGTTGAAAGAATAACAAAAAACATCGAATACCGTCATCAGGATCTCAAAGAAGACGACCAAGCGGAAATTTTTTTCGCCCGAATCGAAGACGTAGCCTTTTTTGAGGCCGTAGAAAAGAATGATCGCGAGAATGACGATCGACATGAAATCCGGAACCAATAACTGGAATAATTCACTTCCTACCATTTTTTGCTGATCTCGTTACAGCGATTCTCCCTCTTATGGAATATTTTGCGGCCTTTTAACAAATCGTAATTGCCAATATGATGCAAAATCCCCCGATTTTTCTATTGATGGAGTTTCTTTAAAGCCTTCGCGCTTGGAACGGCAGCCTTTACGCTTTAGGAGCAAAACGCAAAGTTTTGGCGCGCCCGAGGCGATTCGAACGCCTGACCCACAGCTTAGAGGGCTGTTGCTCTATCCTGCTGAGCTACGGGCGCATGTGCGTTTATGCGCCTAAATACTATAAGCGCCCTCGCCCTTTGAAACAAGGCATAATCAAAGGGTCTTTATACGTTCGAAAAGCGCCCCTGCCACCGCATCGGGGAGGATTTGTTTGAGTTCGTCGAACGAGGCGTTTTTAAGACTTTCCAAGGTAGGATAATGCTTTCGGAGGGCTTCTTTCCGCTTTTCCCCGATTCCCTCGATGCCGTCGAAAAGGGTGCTCTTCATGCTCTTGAGCCTCTCCCGTTTGTGGAAAGAAATGGCGAAGCGATGGACTTCGTCTTGCATCCTCATGAGCAGGAAAAACAAGGGGGATCGCGAATCCAGCGGATAGGTTTTCTCGTCTTTGTCGACAATTCCTTCGGTTTGATGTTTATCGTTTTTGTAAAGGCCATAGACCGGGAGCGCCACTTCCGCTTTGGCCAAAGCCCGGAGACAAGCTCGAACCTGGGTAATGCCCCCATCGACGAGAATCAAATCAGGATAGGAAAGCCCTTCTTCTTTGAGGCGAGAATAGCGGCGATAAGTGATTTCTTCCATTGAGCGGACATCGTCTCCGGCATTGGCTTCGTCGAGATGGAATTTGCGATATAGCCCTTTGGCGGGTTCGCCATTCACGTAGCAAACCATGGCGCCGACGGGGGAAGAGCCCTGAAGATGCGAGTTATCGAAAAGCTCAATCCGATAAGGGGTCTCGATCGACAAGAGTTTTCCTAAAGACTCTAATAAGGACAGATTATCATCTTCAAGCCGCGCCGACATGAAATGGGCGTCGAGGCCTTGCCGCGCATTCAACGCCGCGAGATCGATTTGCTCCAATAAGCGCCCTTCTTTGGGGGAAATAACCGTGGCTTCGGGGTAAACCCCAAGAAAGTCCTCCCCAAAACCCGAAACGTTGCACGAAACTTCGCGAGGCAACGCATTCGTTTGGTAGTACTCCTCGATGAGTTCGGTAATCTGTTCATTGGCCTCTCCGAAAGAAGCCACCACTTGAACGTTTTTTCCTAATAAAATGCCATGGCGATACGTCAAAACCGAAAGAGCGAGATACCCATCTCTTTCCGCATAAGCGAAAACATCGCGATCGGTTTTGTCGCTTTGGATTTCGACCGATTGCTTGGCCACGGTGGATTCCACCGCGTCGATCATTTCTTTATACGTCTCGGCATCTTCGTAGCGTTCTTCCGCGGAAGCTTTTTCCATTTTCTCTTTCAACTCGCGCAAAGGCTTTTCGACGTTCCCGTCCAGAAAGCTCTTGATGTCGTCATAAAGCTTTTGATAGGTCTCGGCCGAAATTTCATTGACGCAGGGAGCCAAGCACTGGCCCATATGATAATAAAGGCAAGCTTTTTTGCCCAAATTGCGGCATTTTCTGGTCGGATAGAGCGTATTCAAAAGATCGATGGTCTTGTAAGCGTCTGTAGCATTGGGGAAAGGGCCGAAATAGAAATAGTTCCTATCATTGGCTTTGCGGGCGATTTTCAAAAACGCATCATTCCTTCGGATGGCAATATAAGGATAGTGGCTATCATCCATAAGCATGATGTTGTAACGCGGATAATGCGTTTGGATGAGATTCATTTCGAGGATGAAAGCTTCCTTATCGGTGTGGACGATGATGAAATCGAAATGATCGACGTGGGAGACCATCGCGAAAACCTTGCCCGATTGGGGTCGCAGGAAATACTGGGAGACCCGTTTCTTGAGGTTTTTGGCCTTGCCGATATAAATGATTTTATCCGATGCGTCCTTCATTTCATAGACACCGGGTTTATCGGGGAGAAGGGCGATCAGACGCTTCAGTTTCTCCGTGAGTTCCATCGTTACTTGAGGTGGACGATCGTCGCGCCGCCCCCTCCTTCTGCCCCATCCGCCCCTTCATAGGATTCGATCCAATCTTTGTGCTGATCACAATAATCCCGGACGAGGTTGCGCAAAACGCCGCTCCCCCAACCATGGATGATGCGAACGCGCTTGAAATGTTTGAGACGGCATTCATCCAGATATTTATCGAGGTTGAATTCCGCTTCATCCGCGTGCTGCCCAATGAGGTTTATTTCCAAAGGCACGCTTTTTTGGAAAGCTATATCATCAATCTTCAAGCCTGACATCGGCTCTTTCTTCTCGTCCTCTTTGGGCTCTTCCACCCGTACCGCTTTCCCTAATTTCGTTTTGAAAACCAAGCCCTCTTTCGTTAAAACAACGACTTTTTCACCTTGGATCTCGCTGACGCGCCCAGAGGTATATAAAGAAGGAATGTTGACGTAATCGCCGACTTTGATGGGGCCGGAGAAATGCTCTTCCTCCGCCTGAGCCCTTAAATCATCCAATTGTTTCTTCGCCGAGATGACTTCGTGAAGTTTGACCTCGCTCCGCTGAACCCCATGAAGGATCTCGTCCATCTTCTCCTCATAGTCGTGGAGCATTCCGTTTTTCTTGTCTTCGATATCCGAAAGATAGTGGTCTTGCCGCATTTTAAGAGCGGCTTCAGCGGCTTTGATTTGGTCTTCTTTTTTCGTTAATTCTTCCTGCTGCTTTTTGACTTGGCTGCGCTCGATCTCGGTTTCGCGAGTGACTTCGCTCAATTTCTTGATGGCTTCCGTAACGGAGGTTTCCTCATGCTTAGCGAGATATTCATGCGCCAAAGCCAAAGTTTTGGCCGGAAGGCCGAAACGTTCGGCTACGACGAGGCCATAAGACTCTCCGGGCAAGCCCATTTTTAATTTATAGGTTGGGGCCAGTCTCTTTTCGTCAAAGACCATGGAGGCGTTGGTGATTTCATCATGCGAAAGCGCATAGGCCTTAAGGCCTTCAAAATGGCTTGAAACGAGCGTCAAGGCGTGTTTCTCAATAAGGTAAGAGATAACGGCAAAAGCAATCGCTTCGCCTTCTTTGGGCGAAGTTCCGGTTCCCACTTCATCAAGCAGCACCAAATCCTTGCCCCCAACTTCGGAAAGGATTTGCCCGATGTTATTCATATGGCCGCTGAAAGTCGAAAGATTATCGGTGAGAGATTGAGAATCACCGATATCGCAATAAATGTGTCGGAAAAAGCTTAATGAGCAGCCTTCATCGGCCGGAATGGCTAATCCACATTGGCTCATCAAAACCAAAAGACCGAGGGTTTTCAGAGCCACCGTTTTGCCGCCGGCGTTAGGGCCGGAAATCACGATAAGCGAGGTTTTCCCGCCCAACCGGAAATCATTTGGCACGACTTTGGTCGGGTCAATGAGCGGATGACGCGCATTGCTCAAATCCACAAGCGGGACTTTGGAGTAAACCGCGACATGGCACTTTGTCGCTTCGCCATAAAGGGCCTTCGCTTGCAGAAAGTCTAAGTAACCGATCATCTGGTTGTTGAGAAGAACCGCATCGGCGGAACCGGAAATTTCTTGAGACAATCCCAGCAATATCCGAATAATCTCGCCCCGCTCATCATTGCGTAGCTCCATCATTTTGTTATTCAACTCAACCAAAACATCCGGCTCGATGAAGGTAGTCTCGCCGCTGCCTGAGACGTCTTGCACAATTCCTTTGACTTTGTTCTTATAGGCGTTGGCGACCGGTAGGACATAATGCCCGTTTTTAACCGTCAAAGTGGTATCTGAAAGATAGATTTTATTTTGGTCGAGGACGAAACCCAGTTTTCTCTTCATTTCACTTTCAAGACGAGTGATCGCAACGCGAATGCCTTTTAGCTTAGGAGAGGCATTATCATAGATTGAAAGATCTGGCGCGATGACTTTGTGGATGTCCTTTTCCAAAAAGTCGAGATGCGGAAAACCGGCAGCATAGGCCAAGAGGATCGGCGAATCGGTCACTTGTTTGAAATAGTTATTCACGGAACGGGCCAAAAGGACGTCATTGGCGGCTCTCTCGAAATCCTCGGGCGTCAGAACACCACCCTTTTGAGCTAGAGTAACGGCCTTTTGCAGGTCACTTGAAACATCGATGGGAAGACGCCCCCATCGGTCCAAGAGCCGCATCATCTCGTCAAGAGAAGAAAGCTCTTTCCACAACGCGGTCTCATCTTCGAACATTTTGAGGGTACGAGCGGAATTGCGACCAACTTCGGTTCGGCATTGAAAGGCAACGAATTCCTCGATGCGTGAGAATTCAAATTTATCGTAAATGTTTTGCACGGGTCGATTATATCACGCGAACGCGCATACTCAAAAACAGCGCTTCCTTCATTTCTTTATGATAAAATCCTTGCATGCGAAAAGTCCTGCCTTCCTATAGTTTCAGCCCTAATCCTGAAACCTTGGCCAAAATGATGGATTTCTATGGCCCTTTTAAAGAAAAAGAGAATCCCAGTCCTTCCATGGCGCTTTTTGCTAAGGGCGAAGGCGTCGTTGTTACGATTTATAAGCCCAATGCTAAGGGTGCTGTTACAGCTTTGTTCCAAGGCATCAACGCCATTCAAGAAGCTTCGATGTGGGACCCTAAAGCAACGAGCCAATCTGTGCAGCCAAAGATCGTCAAAAAATTTAATATAAGCGGGCATGCGAATTATGAAAATCGCTATCCTCAAATCGGAAGCGATGAAGTGGGAACCGGCGATTTGTTTGGCCCCATTTGCGTTTGCGCGGCTTATGTAACCAAAGATCAACTTGCCCTCATTGATAAACTAGGCGTCACCGATTCCAAACAAATGGAAGATGATTACATTTTGTCGATTGGCCCTCAATTAATTCATGAATTTGATTATTCGCAACTTTCTCTTCCGAACGAAAAATACAACGATATTCACGATGAGATGAATATGAACGTGATCAAGGCCAAAATGCATAACCGATGCGATTTAAATCTCGTGGCCAAGCATCCGGAAGCGTTTCTCTATCAAGACCAATTCGCCGAGCCGGGCCTCTATTATTCTTATCTCAAAAACGAGCCTGAAGTCGCCCGGGAGATCTGTTTTCACATCAAAGGGGAATCCCTATTTCCCTCGGTAGCCTTAGGATCGGTCATCGCGCGTTATTCGTTTTTGCATAAAATGAAGGAAATGTCGGATCAATATGGAATGGTTTTCCCATTTGGAGCGGGAGAGGCTGTTGATGCTTTCGTGAAAGTCTTCATCAAGAAATATGGCAAAAAAGAACTGCGGAAAGTCGCCAAATTGAATTTTGCCAATTTCAAAAAGCTTATTTAAGCGATTTTAGAATGTCCGAAAAGTAGCCCGGAAGGGGAGCTTCAAAAGTCATTTCTTTGCCCGTGATCGGATGAACCAGCGTCAATTTATAGGCATGAAGAAGCTGGCCTTTGTTATAAAGGGTTCGATTCCCATTTCCATAAAGAGGATCGCCAATGACGGGGTGCCCGATGTAATCCAGGTGAACCCGAATCTGATGGGTTCGGCCAGTTAAAAGTCGGCAAGAGATAAAAGAAAAGTCGGACTCATACCTTTTCAATACATGGAAAAAGGTCACCGCTTCTTTTCCGTCAATGGCATCGACGCAATACTTCATCGGATGAAAAGGGTCTCGAGATAATGGGGCGTCAATTTTTCCATCATCTTCGAAAATAATGCCCTTCACTAAAGCATAGTATTCTCGATGCATCGAATGATCTACTAGCTGTTTTGCCAAGCCCTCGTAAGCGGCATCGTTTTTGGCGATCGCCAAAAGTCCTGAAGTGTCTTTGTCAATCCGATGGACGAGTCCGGGGCGAACGGTATCTTCGGCGTTGGCAAGATGATCCTCATGGAAGACAAGAGCGTTAACAAGGGTCCCTGACGCATGGCCGTTTCCAGGATGAACGACAAGTCCGGCAGGCTTGTTGATAATCAGAATATCATTGTCCTCATAAACGACATTTAACGGAATGTCCTCCCCAACTATTGCTAGTGGCTTATTAGTATATTCTTCGTAAGTTATAACATCGGCAACTGATAATTTGTAATGGGCGTTTTCAACCTTTCCATTCACTAGTACCTTTCCATCCTTGATCAAGGATTGAACTTTGCTTCTGGATGGTGCAACATCCATGGCAACCAACCCTTCGTCAAGGCGCCTCCCCTCGAGCATCTGATCCACTTTTATTGTCTTCATTCTTCAGCTCCTTTCTTTCGAGATTTGACCGCTCGCACAATCTCAATGACAATCAGCAAGCCAATGCCTAGGCAAAGGCAAGAATCAGCAACGTTGAAAATCGCAAACGAATCATGGTTATAACCAAAAACGTAGAATTGGAAGAAGTCCACTACCCCACTGAAACCTGTGGTTGCGGGCCAATAGAAAGTCCGATCGATCGCATTGCCAAAAGCCCCAGTTAAGCAAAGCGCAAAAACGCTGTCAATCCATGCATCTTTTTTAGCAAGATATTTTATCCAAAAATAAACAATTGCAGCCGAAGCTACCCAAGATATTATAATAAAAATGTAACGAGACCATGAATTGGAAGAACCAAGGCCAAAAGACGAGCCCGTATTGTAAATCAAAGTGATGTAAAAAAAGTTCGGGATGACCGTAAACTGATTTGTGCCATATTCGCGAACGGCGTTAACGACAGCCCATTTGCTGGAAATGTCGGCCACCCAAAGCAAAACGGCAAGCCAAAGGTAGCTGAAGAAAAAACTTTTCCAAGTCCATTTGAACTTCTGAGGCTGAAGTTTGGTTGCAACGGCGGCAGATTCAGTTTTCGTTTCGGCTTTTTTTTCGTTTCCAACCATTTATTTTCCTAAGGCTCTTTGGCACCTTTCGCAAAGATGCGGGCCGCCCTCCACTGCTTGGACGTCATCTTTGATATTTCGGCAGCGATCGCAAACCGTTCCGACGGCCTTGGTAACATTAGCGGCTGGTTTCCCGACCGCTATCGTCACTTTGCTCACGCCGAATAAACGCGCCAATTCATCGGAATCCTCAGTGACCAAGGCATGAACGAGACCCGGATCATCGAAGGTAAGATCAAGACTCGCTTCGTTTGAGGAGCCAATCACTCCGGCGGTTCGCTTATCTTCAAGGGCTTTTAAAGCCACATCCCGCAGTTTGCGGAAACTGGCGAACATTTTCTTGGTGTCCGACCCAAACTCGTTGGTTGAATGCGGCATGTCCTCAAGCTGAGGCGAAATCTCTTTAACGCCTGGGATATAGGAATAGACCTCGTCCATCGTAAAGGAAAGAATCGGGTTATAGAGAAGGCAAAGCTCATAAGTCAGTTTGTAAAGAACGTACTGAATGGCTTTTCTTCGCTTGCTCTTCGCCTCATCGCAATAAAGTACGTCTTTTGTGATGTCAAGATAGAAACCAGAGAGTTCAACGAGAAAATTCGTCAATTCCATCGACACGCTGGCAAAGGCGAAATTATCATAGTCCTGCAAAACGGCGTTCTTGACGCTCTCAAGTTCGGAAAGGACCCATTGGTCAACTTCCCATAAACGAGGCTTTTCGGCTGGCACGACATATGGCTTATCATCGCCGTCCTGAAGGTTGCCCAACATGAACCGGAAGGTATTGCGGATCTTCCGATATTGGTCAGAGACCGAGGCAATAATGGATTCCGAGATTCTAACATCGGCTTCAAAATTAACCGTTGAAGCCCATAATCTCAGCAAATCCCCGCCATATTGGTTAGCAACCTTGGTTGGATCAATGCCATTTCCAGCCGACTTGCTCATTTTCTGCCAGTTCTCGTCCATGACCCACCCGTGGGTGACGCACTCCTTGAAAGGAGCGACGCCCTCATAAGCCGTGGAAAGAATAAGGGAAGCGTTAAACCAACCCCGATATTGATCAGCCCCTTCGAGATATAAATCAGCGGGGTATTTAAGACCTCTTTCCCTTAAAACCCCATTCCAAGAACTGCCGGAATCAAACCACACATCCATAATGTCGGTCTGATGGTCCGCCGGCATGTCCGGGGTGCCGTCGGGATTGAACCGGCGGTAGTAGATGCCGTAGCTCTCGGGACGGCGGGCGTCAACGATGTCGTTGTCCTGGAACGACTCCCAGGCGACGATGAACGTGCCGTCGAGATCCATGGCCACTTGAGCGTTGCGGGCATAGCGATGCACGGTGACGCGGCCGTAGCGTCCAGGCCGCCCAGCGCCGCAGTCTGGTCGTCCTGAAGATGTTCGAAGTCGGCGGTGAAGTTGTTGTCGCTGACGTTCACGCGGAACTCCACGTTGTTGCCGTTGATGGCGATGGGAGTGCCCGTGCCGTCGAACAGCCGGGCCATGACGTTGGTGTTGGAGACGACGCCGTTCTTCTGGTCGGTGACCTCGTCCCACGCCACGACGAAGTTGCCGCTGTCGCTCATGGCCACCGACGGATGCAGCTCGTTGCTGCTGGGAGTGGCGTTGGTGCCGGGGATGTCGAGGGAGTTGACGCGGAATTCGCCGCCCATCCGCTGGCCGTCGCGGTTGTAGATCTGGCCGTGGATGTCGTTGAAGTAGCTGTACGACTGGCCCTTGGTCGCCCAGACGACGACGAAGTCGCCGAAGCTGTTCATGGCCACGGCGGGGGCCACCTGGTCGTTGACGGTGTTGGTGTTGACGCGGAACTCGCCGCCGACCTTCTGCCCGACCGAGTTGAACCGCTGGCCGTAGATTCCCCAACTGCCGTCGGGGGTCCTGGCCCTGGCTGGCCCACACGACGACGAAGTCGCCGTCGGCGTCCATGGCGAATCGTGCCGTCGGTCTGGTTGCCGATGGTGTAGGTGTTGACCAGCGTCTCGCCGGTCAAGGGCGTGTTGTTGCGGTCGAACAACCGCATGTAGACGCCGGCGTCGGTGGCGTAGTTGGGATCGAAATTCGGATTGGGGCTGCCGTCGGGCAAGGTCGGATTGGGGTCGCCGTCCTGGCCGTAGCTGGTCCAGACGACGGCGAAGTCGCCGCTATGGTCGATGGCCACCGTGTGGCGGTTGTACTCCTTGGCGGTGCCCGTCGGGGCGGCGGCGCCCAAGGTCTGCGTGTAACCGGTGGAGTGTCGACGGGGATTTCGCCGCCGGTGGGCGGCATGGGGTTGTTGGGGTCCAGACCCGAAAGCTGGAAACTGCGGCTGTAGGTGCACGCCCAGCGGCTGGAAGCCGTTGGAGCCCAGCGGATTTCCCGCCTTGTCGCGCAGGCCGCTCTGGCTGAAGGGATTGGTCGTCGTTGCGACCAGCGGCGCCAGCGCCTCGATCGTGTAGTTGCCGCTGGCCAGCGATTGCAGGCCCGCGACGGACACGTTGCCGTCGATCGTCAACACGGCCTCCCAATGATTCAGCGGCAACGGATTCAGGTCGGAGTAACCCGGCATCAGCGGCCAGATCGGCCGCCTTGTTCATTCCGTACTCGACCTTGACAATGGCGCCGTTGACCTTGACGCCGTTGAGCAACAGGACGTAGTTCGCCGGGTTGGTCACGGCGTCGCCCGTGTGCGTCGCGTTGTCGTACATCGGCTCGTCGAAGGAGACGACGATGTGCTGCAATCCGTTGGCTGGCGTAGATCTGCGCATTGGAGTCGATGACCGTGCCGTCGGGCGTGAACCATTCCGCCACTTGCGGGCCGGCCGTGTCGGTGCTCTCTTGGTAGGTGCGATAGTAGATGTTCTGGCTGGAGACGGAGCCCGCCGTCGGAATTGGCGTCGTCCTGGGTCCAGGCCACGACGTAGTTGCCGCTGGGGGTGATGGCAATCGACGCAGTCGTGCTGCGAGGTGCCGGCCGTGCCCGAGGTCTCCGTCACAAACAGCGGATTGGGCGCGGAACCTGGTGTCCGCCCGGCGTTGATCTGTGAGGGTGTTCCAGTTCCCGGCGACGGCCCGATGGCTGATCGACGTATCGTGGACCTCGCCCAGGAAGCTGATCTCGTAGACGTACTGCGTGGTGTTGACCCCGTCGGGCGCCAGATCCCAGTAGGTTCCCTGCCGGTCGGTGACTTCCGGTCGCGTGAGCAAGCGGACCGAGACCGGCCCCGTGCCGTCTGGCCGGTCCAATACTGCCGGTTGGCATAGTTGAACCAATTGATCCCCAACTCTGCGCGGCCGCCTGGAGCGCCGCCAGAATGGCCTGTAGCGTCCGATCCGGATCGATGACGGGGTTATTGCCGGTCGTGTAGACGGGAGTGATGGTGAGGTCCTGAAAACTGGCCGTGTAGTCCCGTTGGTGAGCCGAACGACGAAGTTCCCCGAGGTGGCGTTCTTCACGATCGTGAGAATGATTCGCGTGTTGGTTCCGTCGCGCTGGTTGTTGACGACCATGTCGCTGCTGAGGACGTTTTGCGGCCCGGGCATCGCGTCGTCGTACTGCGCGTACATGATTCCGTTGGCGTCGCCGCGCGTCAGCGTCAGCACCTGGTTCATGATGGCGTCCAGGCGGCCGAGTTGCTCGTCGGTGAAAGCCGTAGGTACTTCTGGGCCTGGATGAGCACTTCCTCGATCTCGCTGTCGGGGTCGCCGCTGTTGTTCCGGCCGAACGGCAGCGTCAGGACCGGCCAAGGCGGGCCAGGCCGTCAGCAGGTCGGCGTTTTCCGGCAAGTTGAGGAGTTGGTGCATCAACTCGGGTGCCCTCGCCGAGGCAGCCCGTCTCGGCCACGTCCGGCCCGAATCCTTCGTAGCTGACCGTCAGATCGCCGTCGGCGTCCATGACGATCTGGCCGTTGTATTGAATGTTCGGCCAGATGCTGTTATAGGCGTCGGGAGTGAGCCCGATCATCGTGCCGCTAGCCCGGTTGCAGGGCGCTGTTGGCCCGCTGGACGGTGCGGATCTGCGTCCCGTCCAGACTGTACCCGTCGAAGTAGACGCCGACGGTCGTGGGGGGCACGGCCGGAAGAGACGTTGTCCAAGTCGCGTTTCTGCGACCAACTGATGGCGTAGTTGTTGTTCTCGTCGAAGGCGGCCGAAGGAGTCGGATCGGTGGCGGCGGTGTTCACCTCCACCCACTGGTCGTACTGGTTGTTGCGGTTGCGCTGCACGAGCCCTGCAAGGTCGTAGAGCTTGCCCTCCACGGCGTGGCCGCTGGCCGGCGAGTAAATCGGTCCACACGACCAGCCAGTAGCCGTCCTGGCTCATCGTCACGAAGGGGTCGTAATTCTGGTTGCTGTCGCCGGAATTCACGATCGTTTCCTCGCCGAACGGCGTCCCGTCGCGGCGTGAATTGCTGGGCGTGAATGCTGTTGAAATAGCCGAACTCTTGAGCGCCGGCTGACCAGGCGATGACGAAATTACCGGCATTGTCCATGCCCACCGAGGGTTCGCCCTGAGGGTTGGATGTCGTGGTGTTCACGCGGAAGGTGTACACGTCGCCGGGCACCTGGAGGTCCGGGGGCAGCAGGGAGTTGTAGGGCACGGGGGTTTCCAGCGCCCGGACGCTTTGGATTTGCGTCTCGACGACCCCGTCGTTGTTCATGTCCACTTTCCAGATGCCCAAGGCCAGTTGCGGATTGTCGGGGTCGACAGTATCCCACCGGCTGGAAGCGGCGGGCGAAGACGTCGGTGACGCTGCCGGGGTTCGCCCA
>CAVRMZ010000030.1:0-4675 GCA_963722445.1 uncultured Bacilli bacterium
TGGGGCTTCCGATGACCGCCATTTCCGCGAAGTTTTTTCCGGACTTAAGCTTCGAGGAACGACAAAAAACCGCGGCTTTGTGCATGGCGAAAGAAAACTGCTATTTATTAACGCACCCTGGCAAACCTTATCCGGGCCTCGCCTTGGCTTTGGCGAAACTTCATCGCGATTATTTCTTAGCGATCGTGAGCAACTGCCAGCAAGGCTATATCGAAGCTTTTTTGGATTCGCTGCATTTAAGATCTTCTTTCGATGACTTCGTATGCTGGGGGGACAATCACCTTCTCAAGGGCGGCAATATTTCCTTGGTGATCGCCCGCGACCGTTTGACGAAAGCTTTCTATATCGGGGACACGCAAGGGGACGAGACGGAGACGCGAATCGCCAAGATTCCTTTCGTTCACGCCGCTTATGGCTTTGGAAGCGCCGCCGCTCCCGACGCTTCGGTGGATTCGATCCCTGAACTGATCAAGGTTGCTAAGAGGATCCTAGGATGAAACGCGAACGGCTGGCCCATCCTTTCCAACCCTTGTTCGACGAGACAAGCGAAATCCTGATTCTAGGGTCTTTCCCTTCGCTCCTTTCGCGGGAAAACGCTTTTTATTATGGGAATCCCCATAACCGTTTCTGGCCTTTGCTTTCGAAGGTCTATGGCGAGCCTTTGCCGAAAAACGACGCCGAGAGGACGGAACTCATTCTTCGCCATCATCTGGCGCTTTGCGACGTCATTAAAAACTGCACGGTCGCCGGCAGCAGCGACGCTTCGATCAGGGATGTCGTTCCTTTGGACATCGCAACGATAAAAGCTCCGCTTCGTCTTGTTATTCTGAATGGAAGCACCGCCGGAAGACTCTATGAGAAATTTTTGAAAGAGCAAGCCAAACTGCCTTATGCGATCCTTCCGTCGACCAGCCCCGCCAACGCTTCGATGAGTTTGGGGAAACTCGCCAAATCTTATGCGCCTTATCTTCTTGCTGGCGGAAGGCCTATTTCTTTGTAAAATAAAGGTGACCATGAAAAAAAGAACTTTCTTTCTTATCTTAGTTGCCGCCCTCTTCTTGGCATCTTGCTCGAGCGGCTCATCGAACGGCGGGGACAACTGCGGGGAAGTCTGCCATGCCGGCGCCGTCGTTTTCGTGGACCGGAAAGCCGCGGGAAAATAAAAATGGACAGCCTCAAAAGCCTCATCGACCGTCAGCAATACGACCTTGTGCTTTCCCTCACCGCCGGAAGCGCCGATCCTGAGGCTTTGGTGTATCGCGTTTCGGCTTTGCTCGCGAAAGGCGAAGGCAAAGAAGCCCAAGAACTCTTGACCTTAAACCGCGACAAACTTTATGCTTTCAATCCTTATCTCACTTTGAGGACCGATTTCGAACTTCGTTTCATCAACAAAGAGTTCGAGGCAGCTTATGAGGATTTGAAATATTTCAGCGAAAAGCCCTACGTCTCCCAAGAAGTGGAGGAACTGCTTCGCGATCTTCCTGGCCTTATCAGGACCAATGAGCGGAATCAGGAGTTGGCCAAGAAATACAGCCCTGAGGACATTATTCGAATCTTGAGAACCTCCAAAGACGATTACGAGGTGCTGTCGCTTCTCAATTACCTGCAAGGCTCTTCCATAAAACAATACTCGGCTTATTTAAAAGAAATTCTCGTAAGCGAGCGTCACCCTTCCGTCAAGACCTACGCTTTGCTTCTTCTCGTCTCGACGGGGTACGAGGAGGAAGTGACCTTCCATAAAAACGGGAAGGTCTATCATCTTGTTCCCAAGCAGCTCGATCCCCCCTATGTCGGCGAGGCCTTTAATGGCTTTGCGCGCTATCTTGAGGCGCTAGCAACCGACCCTTCCGTGGGTTCGATCGCCCTGAATTTGCTTAACGATTACATCATGGATGTCTATCCGGAAGCGGTGGTCACCAAGGCCGAGGATCCGCTTTTGGCGACCGCGTTGATTAAGCTTTCCCGCCAGTATCTCCGTTCTTCGGTGGGGGTGGAAGGCTACCTTGACCGCTACCATCTTAAAGCCGAAGACGTGGACGCTTTGTCGACGAAGATCGCCCAAGCGATAAAGAAGGCCCCGACCCTGCGTATCTAGGGCGCTTTCGCTTTTTCGTGTCTTTGATATCGGCTTTTTCATTTGGAAACTAGGGCAAGATAGGCTATATTATTCAAGTTGCAAAAGCAAATTGAGGTTTATTTATCATGAAACACACCGTCGAAAAACTCTCGCCGAGCCAAGTCAAGATCGTCGTCGATGTCGACCTCCCCGTTTGGAAAGCCGCGCAGGCGAAGGCCTTCGACAAAGTTTCCCAGAAAGTCAGTGTCCCTGGCTTCCGCCCGGGCAAGGCTCCCAAAGAACTCCTGAAAGAGAAAGTCAATCAGGAAGCGGTCTATAACGAGGCCATTGATCAGGTTCTATCCCCAGTTTATGCCGAGGTGATCGGCGAGGAGAAGATCACGCCCTTTTTCCGCCCTGAGATTTCCATCACTAAGATGAGCGATTCGGAGTTGGAGGTCGTCTATGCCATCACCCTTATCCCCGAAGTCACCCTCGGAGCCTATAAAGGCCTCAAGGCCACCAAAGAAGCCCCAGCCGTGACCGATGGCGAAGTCAAAGATGCCATCGACAAGCTCCTTAAGGGCGACGCGTCCTTGGCCTTAGTCGATCGGGCCGCCCAACTCGGCGACACCGTCACCTTGGATTTCGATGGTTACATCGCTGATGCGACCGGCGCTTTGAAAGCCTTCGATGGCGGCAAAGCCGACAATTATGCCCTCGAGCTCGGCTCTCATCAGTTCATCCCCGGCTTCGAAGAGGCCGTCGTGGGTTTGAAGAGCGGCGACAAAAAAGACATCAAGGTTGCCTTCCCGACCAACTACGTCAAAGAGCTCGCCGGCAAGGAAGCCACCTTCAAGATCCTCGTCCACGAAGTGAAGGAAAAGCAAATCCCGACGTTGACGGACGCGGCCGTTAAAGACCTCAACGTCAAGGACGTCGATACCATTGCCAAGCTTCAGGACTATGAGAAGGCCGCCCTTTTGAAAGACAAAATCCAAAAGGCCGACGATGCCTATTATTCTGCCATTTTAGATCAAATCGTGGCCGCCTCGACCTTCGTGATCGACCCCGCCATCATCGCGAACGAAGCCGCTTCGATGGAGGACAACCTCAAGAAGCAGGTGGAGCAGCAAGGGCTGACGTTCGACCAATATCTTCAAATCACCGGCGGCAAGGAAGAAGACCTCAAAAAGACCTATCTCACCGAAGCGGAGAAGAACGTCAAAGCTTTCTTGGCGACCACTAAGATCGCGGAAGCGGAGAAACTCGCGATCAGCGACGCCGACGTTGACGCCGAGATCAAAAAAATCGCCGATCAATACAAGATGAAAGAAGAGGAAGTCCGCAACATTCTCGCGAAGAACCTCGAAGACTGGAAGAACAATCTTCTCCAAAAGAAGATTCACGATTTCATCGTCGCTGTCAACGCTTAATCGTCGCGGCATCGCAAGGCTTGGCCAAGGCAGGGGCAACCCTTCCTTGGCTTTATTGATTTTCGTTAGCACTCTTTTCTTGACAGTGCTAATGGGTTCCCTATAATGTTTTCGTAGCCAAATAAAGGAGGAAGGAAACGTGGATAATCCTATTGCCGCCGCAACCGCTCTCTCGCTGCCTCTCCTCGTCACTCGGGGCTTGGTCGTTTTCCCGAACATGACGGAGTCGATCGAAGCTGGGCGCGCTTATTCGATGGCCTGCGTGGATAACGCGCGGGGTGTCACTAATAGCCTCCTCTTCGTCGGATGTCAGAAAGATCCTAATAAAGAAGAGATCGATGGCAATGATGTGTACGCCATCGGCACTCTTTGCCGCATCGTCAATTTCGTGGCCCAGGACAAGATTTATCGGATTCGGGTCATCGGATCGAAAAGAGTCGCTCTGACGGGCATCCACCTGGAAGGTGGCACGTTCGTCGCGAGCGGCACCATTATCGAAGACGAATTAGGAGATCGCAACGAAGAGATCGCACTCGTCCGCAAAATCGTGGAGTCTTTGGAAAACTCGCCTTCGATTGGGCGGGATATCCCCAAGAGCGCCCTCGATCAACTCGGGCGGGGCCAAAACGGCAATGACATCGCCGATACGCTCGCCGCTTATCTCCCCATCAGCCTCGAGCAGAAAACCAAGATATTGGCAGAGCCCAAGGTCAACGAACGTCTCCGCGCGATGCTTGATATCATCGCGGAGCAAAAGCAGATCGACGATATTGATCAGAAACTCGACGAGACCGTCCGCGAACGGGCCGAAAAATCCCAAAAGGAGTATTTCCTTCGCGAGAAGATGCGGGCCATCAAAGACGAGCTCGGCGAAGGGGACAACCCCGATAACGACGAAGACGAAATCAAACAGAAACTTGAAAAGAACCCATACCCCGATAACATCAAGGAAAAGGTCAAGAGCGAACTCCATCGTTTCGAGATGATGCCGGAAGCGTCGCTTGAAGCCTCTCTTATCGTCAATTACATCGATGTCTTGCTTGGCGTCCCTTGGTTTCAGAAGACCGACGATAATAATGATTTGGACAATGCCCAAAAGATTCTTGATGAGGATCATTACGGCCTCGAGAAAGTCAAAAAGAGGATCGTCGAATACATTGCGGTGAAACGTCAGACTGGCAAC
>CAVRMZ010000031.1:0-7815 GCA_963722445.1 uncultured Bacilli bacterium
TCTTTGACTTTAGGAGGGACAGCTTCCACCGAAGCTTCAAAAGCAGGCAAGCCCCCTTTGATGACTTTCACCTCAAAAGGATAGGACAGCCATTTCAAAAGGCCGGAGAAATCGTTGGCGATTCCTTCGCCTGAAGAAAGGGAGGGCCCTTCCTGCAAGGAAATTAGAATCGTATTATCGTCGCCTAAAGACAAATGAAAAGGAGGCACTCCGTGATATTGGGAAAGATACCATCCTTCGAATAAGGACTCGATATCGGAAAAACTCGGTTCGAGAGCATAAGAAAAACGCAAGATGTAATCGTAATGAATTCCGCTTAAGGCAGCCTTGAATTCTTCAAGAGCCGAGGCATCCCATGGCGTCTCTTTCCGAATTGTCATATCGACTTTGTTGGGATTGAGGGGATCGCGCCCCACGATTTCGAAATCAAGGTCAAAACGCTCGGGATCGCTAACCCCGAGGGAGGTCAAAAAACGGAGCATTTTCTTTTGCATACCCGTCTATTTTACCAAGGTCACAATATCTTTCACGATAAGGAAAATCGAAAGAAGGAATAAGAGGGCCAAACCGACAAAAGAAACGACGTTTTTGATCTTTTCGGGAATCTTTTTGTGAAAAATTCTTTCCACGAAGGTCACAAAGAGCTGCCACCCATCCAACCCAGGGAACGGCAAAAGATTGAAAATAGCAAGGTTGAGGGACAAAAAGCCCCCATAGAGGAAAAAGGTGCGACCCACGCCGATGAAGGCAGTGGCCTGATTGATCGCCGAACCCATAGCCACGACCGAACCGAGGTTCGAGAGGTTCCCCATGAAGATGCTGGCCAAACCGACACCGATCGACTGGAAGAAATAAGCGAAGTCTTGGCAGCCCGTGAGCAAGCGCGTCCCCAAAGGAGCCCAATAGGTATAGGTCGTCGTCACAAGGTTTCCGCTATTGACCCAGGCATAGGAATCGCCGCTAACGGCGGTAGTCGCCGTCAATGTCTTGACGTTTCTATCGGCAGCGAGAAAAGAGGCGAACTCTTCGCGCGTGGGTTTGCTGTCGCGACTGACGGTATTCAAAACGTTTAAATGAAGCGTTAAGGAAGAAGAGGCACTTAGGGTATAGGCCGCAGAAGTAAAATCCGGATAGGAGGTTAAACCTAGCTTGCTTTCGATGGCGGTCGGAAAGAAACCTTCCGCGGGCTTATAAAAAGTGAGGCCCGAAAGAAGATCGGTGGTATTGATGGTGCTTTCGTAATCATAAACGGCGACATAATTCGCTCCATCGATTTTAGCCTCGCAATCGACGACGAAGCCTCCTTTGGTCTCGGCGGAATTCGTGAGGCGAGCCGGACTATAAAGACGATCCGCCTCCTCATCGACCGCGTAATCCCCGACCGCGCCTTTTATCCAAAAGCAATAAGCTCGAGAGCCGGCTTCGCTGGGGTCCGTGATGACTTGCCCGGCCGCATCGTAACCAGTATCGAAATAACTGGCGGTGTAATAGGTAGGGAAGCAAGTCGCATAAACAAAAGTGAAGAGCAAAGCCAAAAAAAGATTCACCGAGATGCCAGCCACCAAAATCAGGGAACGCTTCCAAGCGGAAATGCCATTAAGGCTCCGGCTTTCAGGAATAACGACCCCAGCCGGAAGTTCCACGCCCTCGCCATACATCGAGACATAGCCACCAAGGGGGAAAGCCCTTAAGGAAAAAACCGTCTCGCCTCCTTTTCTCTTATGGGAGAAAAGCTTGGGACCGAAACCGATGGAATACTCAAGGCAATAGACATTAAAGGCTTTTGCCATCACCAAATGACCCAATTCATGGGAAGCAATAAGAATGCCAAGCATTACAACGAGAACCAGGATGGTGAGCAAAATCTGCATGGTTTATCTCCCTTGTCCGAACTTTCGACTAACGAAGAGGCGCGTCAAAGCATCCGTCGAGAGGATATCGCGGAGGGTCGGGCGAAGGATATTCGGAAAATTCTTCAAAGCCAAAGAACAGATTCTTTCGATATCGACGAATTTGATTTTGCCGGCAAGGAAAAGTTTTACGGCTTCTTCGTTGGCGGCATTGAGCACCGTCGTTTCGATTCCCCCATGGGATAATGCGTCCAAGCACATTTGAACGGCAGGATAACGAATGGGATCGAAAGCCTTGAACGTATAAGGCCCGAAATCATGAAGCCCTTTTTCGTGAAAAACCTCAAAGGGAACCTGACCCTCATGCAAGGCATAGGAAATCGGGCCATGCATATCGGGTTTCCCGACATCGGCCCAATAGGTTCCGTCTTTCATCAAAAGCAAGGAATGGACCTCCGATTCATCATGAAGGAGGATTTCGATGTCATTGACAGGCCAGTCGAACAAATAATGGGCCTCGATGACCTCAAAGCCTTTGTTCATCATGGTGTCGCTATCAATCGTGATCTTAGGTCCCATCGTCCAGGTGGGATGATGCAAAGCCATCTCAGGGGTAACGTCAGCGAGTTCGCCGCGGCTTAATCTCCGAAAAGCGCCACCAGAAGCGGTGATCACGAGTTTCGAGACCTCTTCGCGCTGGACTTTGGAAAGGCATTTGGCGAGGGCGACATGCTCCGAATCGATGGGATAGAGTTTGCCATTGCCTTCTTTAAGCAGACGTTCCACCAAAACACCACCGACAACAAGGCTCTCTTTATTAGCCAAGCATAAAATCTTTTTGGCGCGCAAAGCGGTCAAAGAAGGAACCAATCCCGCAAAACCCACGAGGGCGTTTTCGACAAGATCGCTCTCCGTTTCTTCGATTAGGGAAACCAATCCTTCATCGCCAGAATAGACTTTTAAGGAAGGATGGCTCTTCGCCACAAGATCAGCGGCGTCCGTTTCTTTAACGCAAAGGGCTTTGATCGTTGGAAAACGGGCGAGAATTGGCTCGATTTTCTCGACGTGATGGCCAACGGAAATGCCGACCAATTCAAAAGACTTGCGGTCCCCGTCCAAAATGTCGAGGGATTGGCCTCCGATATTGCCCGAAGCGCCTAGCAAGATGACTTTTCTCATACAAAGAGGTTCCAGCTGTTATTGATGAAGACTAACAAGATTGTGACTCCCATGGCGGCGAACATATCGCTGCCAACGCGATCAAGGATACCACCATGGCCCTTCAAGATGTTCCCATAATCTTTGATGCCGAAATAACGTTTGATCAAACTGAAGGACAAATCCCCAAGATCGCCGAATAATGGGATTGCGATTGATAAAAGAACGATCCAATACCATTTATCGATGGTGAGAGAAGGGAGAATCGGGAAACCCGCGGCCGCCAAAGAGAAGCCGATAACGAGGTCAAGAACGGTCGCCACCCCAAATCCCCACCAAAAGCCGCCCCAAGTTTTATGGGGAGAAACGCGGGGGTTAAGTTTGTGACGTCCGAAAAAAGTCCCGCCGAAATAGGCGAAAGTGTCATTCAAAGTTGCGCCTAAAACTGTATAAAGAAGCAATTCGGCCGAAACGAGGTATTTGAAAAGGCCATTGCTGAGCAATGACGTTCCGCTTAACCCGTCGACCCAAACAAAAGCACTATAGGTTTTGCTGACCAAAAAGAAAGGATGATAACGAAGAAAGAAAAAACTTTGAAAACCGAGCCCGATGATCAAGGTGAAAGTGAAAAAATACGCTACATCGCTGAAAGAGAAATTCGGATCGAAGATCCCAACGAGGAAATAAAGGAAAAGGGCCACCGCAATCCCGATGACCGAGATATTAAGATGCCCGTAATTGGCTTCCAAGGAAAACACGGCGCTCGAATTGGAAGATAAAAAAATGTCGGCGTTATCTTTGATAATGAACCAAAAAACATAGGAATAAACGATGAGGTACGTCACAAAATAAACCCACCAGCCATAGCGTTTATGAGGCACCGTGATGATTTCAAGAACCGCCAAAGCGAGGAAGGCGCCCACGATAATGAGGAAGGCCCAGTTTCCGATAACGATGGCCGGCGTCAATAAACTCACAAGAACGATTCCGACGATAACGCGGCTTCGCAAAGAGGCTTTGTAATCAGGCCCGGGATTGTTAAGTAGGCTCGTTGGCTGACAATCATTCATTGTGAAGACCCCCAAAACGTCGATTCCGCTCTTGGAATTCCTTTAAACAGGCAATAAAGGCCTCTCGTTTGAAATCCGGCCATTTCACTGGGGTAAAGACGAGTTCGGCATAAGCATTTTGAAAGAGGAGAAAATTGCTGAGACGTTCTTCGCCCGATGTGCGGATCATTAAATCGACATCCGGAAGATTCGGCACCCACAGGTAATTCTTATAGGTTTCTTCGTCAAGTTTGGCGAGGTCAAGTTTCCCGTCTTTGTAGTCTTGGGCGATTTTCTTTGCCGCTCTCACGATTTCATCCCTTCCTCCGTAATTGAGGCAGACATTGATCACCCACGTGGAATTGCCTTTCGTCCTCTCGATGGCTTGATGGCAGATTTCCCGGGTTTGAGGACGAATTCTCGCCAAATCCCCTGAAACAACGATTCGCGTCCCCACCGAATCCAAATAAGCAATCTCTTTGCGGAAAAAATCCTCAAGATAATCCATGAGATGGTCAATCTCGTCTTGGGGCCGATTCCAATTCTCGGTGCTGAAAGCGTAAAAACTCATGGTTTTGATTTTGAATTCACGGCAGACTTCAAATAACTCAATAATGCGATTGCAGGCCTCTTTGTGCCCTAAATAGCGGGGTAAGCCCCTCGCTAAAGCCCAGCGCCCGTTTCCATCCATGATGAAGGCAACGTGATCGCATTTTTTCGTCAGGGTGAAGGTTTCGCTCATATCGAAGAGAATTATACCTTAAAGAGAGGATTAGGGGAACCCTTGCTCATGAGCGGGGTTCCTTGCCAAGACGGTTTATCTTTTTAATGTCTCCGCCCGCGTATAAAATACAGGGGAATATGAACGAAGAAACGAAACCTGCCCAACCCGAAATCGCCGCCTTGGCCCCAAAGGCAAAAAAGACCCTTGATTCCAAGACCAAGAAAGCCATCATCGGCGTTTCCGTCGCCGGTGGTTCTTTAGTCGCGCTTCTCGTGACGAGCCTCATCCTCGGGAATCTGCCGACCGCAGCCGTAAACGATGGCCCTAATTGGTCTATTACCAAGCCTGGGTTCTATGGAAAAGACGCAAATCTCATTTTGGATTCGGCGGGAAGCTCGTCTTCTTTCTTCTCTTTTGGCAAAATGAGCGATTCTTCTAGCTATGGGATTTTGGGTTTAACGGCCCCGAATGGATCTCAAAACCTGGTGATTCCCTCTTCTTTCCAAAACGCGGGCGCCGATTCTTATTCGGTCTCCGCGATCGTGGGCTCCGCCAGCGACTCCAACGTCTTCGGCAAGTCTTCCTCTAGCGATGCGGTCGTCGGCGTCTACGCCCCAAGTCTTGTCAGCGCCTTCGGGGATTACGCCTTCGCCAACATGGGGGCGCTCACCACCGTTTCCTTGGCTTCTGCTGCCAGCGGGACCTCCACTTTAGGCATGTGAATGCGCGGAAGATATTGAGTTTTCTGGTCGTGACGTACCCGTGGCCCGCGGAGCTTCCAAGCCCCTGTTCCGGGAGCTCATCACCGCGGCCTCCGTTCATCAAGCTCCACATGGACGGACCGGCGCTTCCCGATCCTGTCCGGCCCGATCCGACCTTTCGGCCTTTCAGCTGATGGAGAAGATACTCGAGGAATCTAGGGAACCGGTAACCATCATCCCCACCGGCGCGCTTACAAATCTGGGCATGCTCATCCTGGCCCGGCCCGACCTGAAGCCGAAAATCGCCCGGATAAGCCTGATGGGCGGTGCGGCCGTCGGGGGAAACTGGACACCCTCGGCGGAGTTCAACATCCTTGTTGACCCCGAAGCCGCTCAGGTTGTGTTTTCCTCCGGACTTCCGGTCATCATGTCCGGACTGGATGTAACCCACCGTGCCATAGTCACCTCAGAGGACATCGAGACCTTCCGGAACATCGGAACCCGGACGGCGGTGATGGTGGCGGAACTGATGGACTTCTTCAAGAGATTCCACGAAGCCCACTTCGCCAGTTTCGGCGGAAGATCCTCTGCACGATCCCTGTGCCGTGGCCGTGCTGGTGGCCCCGGAAATCTTCACATCCCGGAAAGCCCGGGTGGACGTGGAATGCCACGGAAATCTGACAACCGGTTCCACGGTGGTGAGTTTCGCCCGGGGCGTGAGCCATGGAGGCGCTGAGGGCCGGATTCCTCCGGAAGAGGCCAATGTGGAGGTGCTCTTCGACGTGGACAGGAAGGCGTTTGTGAAATTGCTAGCTGAAGCGATGAGATGAGTGGGGAAATTGAGGAAATTAAGGAAATTGGGGAAATTGGGGAAATTGGAATTGAGGGAATTGAGGGGAATTGAGGAAATTGAGGAATAGAGAAAATGAGGAAATTGGGGAAATTGGGGAAATTGGGGAAATTGGGGAAATTGGGGAAATTGGGGAAATTGGGGAAATTAGGGAAATTAGGGAAAATAGGGAAATTGGGGAAATTGGGAAAATTGGGGAAATTGGGGAAATTGGGGAAATTGGGGAAATTGGGGAAATTGGGGAAATTGGGGAAATTGGGGAAATTGGGGAAATTGGGAATTAGGAATTAGGAATTAGGAATTGGGAATTAGGGGATGAATATTAGAAGGGCGGGCGGTAGGAACATCATTATCGACTGCGATCCCGGGATTGATGACGCCCTGGCGATCTTCATGGCCCTGGCTTCGAGCCGTCTCAATGTGCTCGGCATCACCACTGTGGCCGGGAATGTGAACATCAGTCATGTCACCCGGAACGCCCTTTCCCTGGTAAGCCTCACCGGCAAGCAGGTGCCGGTCTGCAGGGGCGCCTCAGGCCCGTTTCTGGTTACCCGGAAAGAGGGCGGTCATGTCCACGGCGAGAACGGGGTGGGGGACGTGACTCTTCCAATACCGTCATTCAGTGAGGATTCCCGTCCGGCGGCCGAGTTCATCAGGGAAACCGCGGCGGCGAACAGCGGAAACCTTGACCTGGTGGCCATCGGCCCCCTCACCAACATCGCCGCCGCGCTGGTTATGTACCCTTCGGTGAAAAGGGATGTGAGGCGCATCATCATGATGGGCGGGGCGGCGGGATTCGGCAACGTCACGCCGGCGGCGGAGTTCAACATCTACGCAGATCCGCATGCCGCGGCGGCGGTGTTCCAGTCGGGGATACCCGTCGACATGTACGGCCTGGACGTTACCAACCGGGCCCTCATTACTGAAGACGAAATCGCCTCACTCAGGGCCACAGGGAAAACGATACCGGTGCTCTGCTGCGACATGCTGAGAACCTACGCCGATTTCTACCACAGTGTCGGTTTTTCCGGACTGGCCCTGCACGATCCCTTCGCCCTGGCCTGCGCCATTGACGAGTCCCTGGTTGAGTTCCGGGAATGCCACGTCGCTGTGGAAACCCAAGGCGTTCTCACCCCGGGGAAAAACCGTGGCCGACCTCCACGGCGTGACCGGAAAACCCGTCAATACCCGGGTGGCCGTGGAGCTCAACCGGGACGGCTTTATCTGCCTTATGACCGAGCTTCTCTGTTCTTATGACTGACGCATTGTGTTCGATGGCGCAAGGCTCATTCATCGGGATGGCTCGATCAGTGATGAGGCCGTCCAGACGGGGTGCAGGGCCGTGACCATCGTCGATGTGTGTATGGAAGGAAAATCGGCAAACACTCCGGCCGGAATCGGCCGAAGCCGGCAGACCGGGTGATCGACTGCCGGGGACTTTTCATCTCTCCGGGTCTTGTGAATCTTCATGCCCACTCGCCTA
>CAVRMZ010000032.1:0-47909 GCA_963722445.1 uncultured Bacilli bacterium
TGGAGAACTGGCGGCGGAGAACCAAGGATCGGCGGAAAGAAGTTGGCCGACCTGTATGTGCATCGTTCGCGCGGTTTCGGCGTAGGCATCGAAAGAAAGAAGGTAAGTCTTTTTGTCCTGAAGCTTGAGATTGCTGTATTCGATGCGAGGCGAAGCTTGGCCCCAGCTTACCGCGGTGATGGAAAGTTTCAGCATCTTATTCGTGACTTCCGCCGTGGAAGCGGCCCCTTCGAAATCATTCTTTACGAATGGGGCGATGCCGCCTGTCGAAAAATCGCCGTTGGTGATGAGTTCCTTAGCTTCTTGCGAAGAAGAAGACTGACTACTCGAGGCGGCACTGCTCGAAGACGCCGAAGAAGCGGCCGAATTGGAAGAGGCATTGCCTGGTCCTGAGCAAGCCGCCAGTGTGGCGGCCAATAGCAGAAAAACGCCACTGGTTTTTTTCATAAAATAAATTTTCCTCCATTATTTTATGCGTTTTAGGAAATCGGTTTCCTTAATCACTAAGCGAAAGATGTGAATTTTTAAAGAAACCGCTTTCTTGCATAAATTTTAGCAATTAATAATCATTATGCAAGGCTTTTCGATTTTGCAAACGGGAAGTCATGACAAAAAACCGCAGGAGGTTTCCCGATAGGATAAATCGATATCCTTCCGAGAAAATACTCGCTTTTTCCCTCTTCTCACCGCTTGCGAATCCCTTGCCCAATAACGGAAAAATCAACATCAAAAAGACAGTCTTAAATTTCATCGATTCCCTTTTGAACCAAGCGTTCTGGCAAAAAAGGAAAAAGAGTTTTCTTTCTTTTGCGATTCCAATTGGCAAATTCCTTTTTGGGAAATCGGCTTTTAAATTAAGATGCGCCACAAAACTATTGCGTCCAAGGTTCAGGAAGCATTTCCCAAAAGGCAAAAAGCAAATCAGGGAACTCGTTTATAACTGCAAGGCCTATTCGGCTTCGACTTTGGAAATCTCGATGTCCATCCCCGAGACCGGTATAAAATCATTATAAGCTCCGCAGTGCGGGCACTTGCGATCGTTTTTGGCGATGGCGAAAACAAAGCCACATTGGTTGCAACGGCCTTTGGCAACAACCTTAACCATTTTCAGTTTGGTCTCTTTGAAGTCCGTATCCTGGATGGCCGCATCCCAGCATTCCATCATGTAGTCCGGAACGACCATGGAGGCTTCCCCCACTTTGAGGGTAACCGAAAGGAGCTTCGTGATGTGGTTCTTCTCGCAGATCCCTTTGAGGGAATCCAGGAGTTCGAAAACGATCCCCATTTCATGCATGGGTTATTTGAGAGATTCCTTCTTCGCGTTCCCGAATTTCGAAATATCGTCTTTGTTCACCAGCTTGGTTTTGCCTTCCCCCGTGAAGAGGATCTTGACGTTGCGGGCTAAGATATGTGGAACGCTTGTCGGGGCGATTTGCTCGTAAACACGGCCTTTGACATCAAATCTCCGCTGGAGGTGAATCGCATCGAACTTGCACCGCGTCGTGCAAAGGCCGCAGCCCACGCACATGGTCTCGTTAACATAGGTGCGACCGCATTTTAAGCAGCGCTTGGTTTCCGCTTGGACTTGTTCCGCGGAGAAGACGGCGCGGTCATCGCGCATCTTGTCTTCCACTTCCACATGCTGAACTTCCTGGCGTGGCGTATTATCCCAGCCTTGGACCTCGATGTTGTTTTTATCGAGAGCATAATTCGCGAGATATGGATTCTGGACGCGACCGATGATAAGGCTCTGGCCTTGGTGGACATAGCGATGCATCGACTCTGCGCCTTCTTTTCCCGTCGCGATGGCATCGATGGCAAAACGGGCGCCATGGTAGCAATCGCCGCCAGCGAAGATGTCAGGCTCGCCCGTCTGATACGTCAAAGCGTCTGCCTGAACGCGGCCACGGGCGACCACCGCTTTGGTCCCGTCGAGAAGATGGCCCCATTCGAAGGATTGGCCGATGGCGGATAAGAAGTATTCGCAAGGAACGGTGATGACGTTCGTCTCGTCGTATTGCGGGTTGAATTTATGATCCTGATCGAAAACGGAAGTGCATTTCTTGAGGACGGCTTCTTTAAGGAAGCCATTCTCGTCGGCGTGGAATTCCTTGACGCCCCAAGAGTTGTTAATCCCGATGCCTTCTTTTTCAGCTTCGGCGATTTCGTCATTAGCCGCGGTCATGATATCCCGGGATTCAAGGCAATAAAGGTCGACTTTGCCGGCACCCCAGCGGATGGCTGTGCGCGCCACATCGATGGCGACGTTGCCGCCCCCCATGAGCACGACATGGCCATGAAGCTTCGGCTCGTCGCCAAGATTCACGTGGCGGAGGAACTCCACGCCCGAAATCACGTTCTTGGCATCTTCGCCCGGGACCCCAAGCGTACGTCCGCCTTGGGCTCCGATAGCCACGTAGAAAGCCTTGTAGCCTTGACCGCGAAGCTGTTGGATCGTGATGTCTTTGCCGACTTCCACGCCGATCTTGAACTCCACGCCTAGCGCTTTGATGCAGTCGATTTCAGCGGCCACGACATCCTTTTCCAAGCGGAAGGAAGGAATGCCAAGAGTCAGCATCCCGCCTAGTTTGCTTTCCTTTTCGAAAACCGTGACGGAATATCCGGTTTCCGCAAGATAATAAGCGCAGCTAAGGCCGGCTGGGCCCGCGCCGATGACGGCCATCTTTATGTCGTGAAATTCCGGATGCTTGATCTTCGGAAGCACACGCGTTTCTTCGCTCATGTCGAACTGAGCCACGAATTTCTTGATTTCATCGATGGAGACCGGCTTTAAATTGCCGATGGTTCCACGGGTGCAAGCGTCCTCGCACTTCTTATTGCAAACGCGCCCGCAAATAGCCGGTAGCGGGTTTTTGTGCTTAATGAGC
The DNA here is from genome assembly GCA_963722445.1 of uncultured Bacilli bacterium. GTDB lineage: Bacteria > Bacillota_I > Bacilli_A > RFN20 > CAG-826 > UBA4951. The sequence continues at coordinate 2,889 of CAVRMZ010000032.1, forward strand.
TCCAAGGCTTCGGCATAGCGCCCTTCTTTGGCTAATTCGATGTAGCCCTCGATGGAAATATGAGCCGGGCACGCGACTTTGCAAGGCGCGGTTCCCGTTTCGTTCATGATGAGTTGTTTGTCGAAACGATAGTTTGGATTCCACTTGTCGGGTCCCCATTTATAGTCATAAGCGCTTTGCGGCTCGGCGACTTTGATCGGGGTCTTGTTCTCAAGACGCTCGCCCAGTCGGAGGGCGTTCATCGGGCAGACCTCAACGCATTCGCCGCACGCAACGCACTTCTCTGGGTCGACATGGGAAATGTAGTTCGAGCGGACCATCGTGGCCGTGTGGAAATACTCGCCGGTTCTTAGCGAGAAGCAAGAACAGCCGCAGCAATTGCAAAGCGCATGGGTTTTGGCGTTCCCGTCGATGTTTGGTATTTCATGCATCAAGCCGTTGTCTTCGGCTTTCTTGACGATGGCGTAGGCCTCTTCTTTCGTGATGCGACGGGCATGCCCCTGCTTAATGAAATCGCGGGCTCCTTCGTTGAACTGGATGCACATATCCTGCTCAAGATGGCCACAGCCTTCGCCCATGAGGCGACGGGAGACGCGGCAAGAGCAAGGCGCAACGGAAATATCATCGGCCGTGTCGATGTAATGCTCGATCTTTTCGTTATCTTTGGCTTCGGGGTCAGAGGCGATCGCCGAAGAAATCGGGATCACTCTCATGACGCCGTGGCCAGTCGGAAGGTTGCCGGTTAGGGGGATGATGCGTTTGATGGTGTACTGCGCAAAAGATTGGGCGATGATCGGGTTGGCTTCGACGAGGGGGACGTTGTCGACGAGAGCCTCCATGATGCCCGGCACGAAAATCGGGATATGATAGCCTAACTGCCTTTTCCCATCCAAAAGCGGAAGATCGCGATCCTCAGGATCGACGCTCATAAGGCCAAGCCAAGAGGCATGGTCCAAGATCGGGGAGATCTCTTCCACGGTCATGTGATTCTTTTTGGCCAATTCCGGGACGGAATAGTGCTTGCGGAGCTTCATCGTCAGCCCCACCTTGGCTTCCTCATCGCTCACGCAGCACGCCAAAGCGTTATATTCGGGGTCGCCAGGAATGACGTGAACACCAGGCAAATCCTGAATATGATTGCAGAGTTTGGTAATGATAACCCGCTCTTTTTCGCCATCGGGAAGCGAGGCTTTCTTGGGCCCGTTCTTGTACTCGTCCTCAGCGAATTTCTGCTCTAAGCGAAGCTCTGGTTGATCTGCCATGTTTTTTCTCCTTTTTATTTTGCGGTCTTATAAGCATTGACTTGCTTGACGAGATAAGCGGCTAACGCATCCATGCCTTCTCCCGTTTTGGCGCTTAATGGGAAGAAAGCGGCATCGGGATTCAGCTTTTTGATTCGCTCTTCGGCTTTTGGGATATCGAAGTCGAAGACCTTGATCGTATCGATTTTAGAGAAGACGATCGCCTTGCAAACTTTGAACATCAAGGGATATTTGAGGGGTTTGTCATCGCCTTCGGGAATCGAGAGGATCGCCATGTTGAGAGCCGCCCCCGTGTCGAATTCGGCGGGGCAGACAAGGTTGCCGATGTTTTCGAGGATAAGCAAGTCCAGGCCTTTCGTCCCGATCCCCTCGCATCCTTCTTGCGTCATCTTGGCGTCGAGGTGGCATTCGCCAGCGGTATGCAGCTGAATCGTTTTGACGCCGGTTTTCGTTTCGATCGTCTCGGCATCCACCGTTGCATCGATGTCGGCTTCCATGACCCCGATTCTCAGTTTGTCTTTCAAGCGGTTGATCAAAGAGACCAGAAGCGTCGTCTTTCCCGCGCCGGGGCTCGACATCAGGTTAATCAGAAAAACGCCTTGGCCTTTTAACTTTGCCCGCAGTTCGTCAGCCCGGGCATTGTTATTGGCAAAAACGCTTTGTTTAACGGTAATAACACGAATTTTGTCCATGAGGTTTTCCCTTGCGGGCATATTGTAATCCCAATGAAAGGGATTAATAAAAGATTAATAAAGAATTACCGATATCTTTGTTCGATTTCTCACAAAGCAACCCAAAAGTTTAAAAATAAAAGCGTGTGTCGGTGTTTTAACGAACGAAAGGAAACAAATTTATGTGTATTATCTGATTCGTTAATCGCTTGAAAATGTGATAGGAAATGACGTTTATCAGCTTTTACCGATATTCTGCCCTAACCTAGATTTCCCGAATCCCGATGCCGGTGAAAAACTTCGCGATCCTATCGTAATACGCATGGGGGCGGGTGCTATCGATATCCCTTCCCGTGACGGAATCGACCATCGAAGAAGTATCCGGAACATAAATCACAAAGCCAAAACGGGACCGCGTCAGCAAGACTCGATAGGAATTGTGAATATAACGTTTGGTCTGTTCGGTCTTTGGGACGCGCCAACCCGTGGTCGGGGCAAACGTTTGCGGAACCCATTTGATGCCATCCCAATAGAAATCGAGATCCCAGCAAACGCAGGCTCGATCCAATTCGAGGCCTTCGATGCTGAATTCGCTCATGACGGTCTGCATGCTATTGGATGACTCTGGATCGCTGCTCGGGGCGAAGAACCATTTGTCCATATCCGGGAAACGCTCATCGGAAGTGATGCCATCGTCTTTCAAACGATCGGCATGGCTGCTGGCGATCACGCCCCAACGGCCACCCGGACTACGATGCTCGTAAAGCCACATCTTCGCTTTTTTGTAATCGCGAGAAAGTCGGATCTGATAGCCAGCGGCTTCTAATTTCGCCTCGCTTTGGGCCGCTGCTGGAATATCGCCTGAAAGGATAGCCTCGGTAAACTCATGAAGGCAATCCCCCGTGACGTTACGAAGGGATTTGCTTAAATAAAGATCATTCCATCGCGTATCGAAATGAACGTTAGGGCTTGTCAAAAGCTGTTCTTTGAGACCATCTTCAAGGGGATCGATTTTCTGATCGATCAGTCCTTTTCCCAAATAGATCTGAAGATCTTTGTATTTCGCGTTCAAGCAAGAACGGAACCATTCATTGATTCCTTCCTCTCCGTTATGAATGTCTTGTCCTAGACCAACAAGGCAAACGATGACGCCCCATTTCTGATCATGGTACATTTGGTTCAATAAGGTCAGCGGCTCGCTTTCGGGGCTCGGGAGGGCAATGACGCCAGAGGAATCTTCGCCATCTTTGGCAGCTTGTTTGGCCTTCTTGGTCTCGTATTTCGCCATCTGTTCCTGAGTCCAGGCTCTTTGCGCCTCGTCAAAGACGACGACATGCTCATCGTTGTGCTCTTCGCTCGACAGCGCCTTTTTATAGGAGGTGAATTGCTCAATCATCCAAGCGATCCCTCGCTTGTTGCCGAGCTTGTCTTTTTGCTCTGCCTTCAAACGACGGATTTCTTCTGGGGCCGAAGCTTCCGAAAGCTTGATTTCATAGTCGTCTTTGATGGCGTGCCGAAGCGTGGCTTGGAGAACCGTCACCAAGGGCCCATTCCCCGAAACGAAAACCGCTCTGTCTGGAGGGTTTGCATGTTTAAAGGCAATGTTCAAACCGACAACCGTCTTTCCGGCGCCTGGTACCCCGGCCACGAAAATAATGGCTTTATTTTGAGGGAACGAGGTTTTAGTCAAGCGAAGGATTGTTTCAACGGTATCCGTCGTATTCGTGATATTGGGATGGGCGGGATCGCATTTGAAGTAATGCCGATAGTCCTCTGAGTGGGCGCTTAATTGGTCGTAAAGGTATTTTGTCGCCCGAAGAATGTCCGGAGAGGGCTCCGTTTTGGATTTGATCCAATTGAGGCCGCCGTATCGTTTTCGATCCTTGCTTGGGGCTTTGGATTCGCTTCGGCGATGGCGGCGATGGCGGTCCTTAATCCTTTTTGACTCGTGGATTGAAGCTCGAAAAGGCCGCTTTCGGAACGGGACACAGAGGAACGCAAGGCATCGAGATCATAATCATCTTGAATCACCAGAATCGGGCAAACCCAAAGATTCTTGGAAGCTTGGTGAAAATTCTTTAGATCGTAGGCGTAGCGAATGGCCTGCTCTTGACTGGCTTCCGTGATTTTCTGCTTTCCGGTTTTGAATTCCAAAGAGTAAACGACGCTGTCCATCAAAAGGATGACGTCCACACGATCGCCTAGACGGTAAATGCTGTATTCGAAGATGATCCACCCTTTCGCGCCGGCGCTTTTGAGGGTGTCCATCAAATCTTCGATTTCCTCAGCCCAAGCGTCCGCTTGCTCTTTGGTGATATCTCCGTGGGTTTGTTGACGGTTCTCCTGATAGATCCCGCCAAACACTTCTTTCGCTTTGGCTTTTTGCTCTTCCTTATTATGGAAATTCAAAAAATCGTCCATCGAGGAAACATAACTGCAGATATCTGGCACGATTCCTTGCTGTTCCATCATTAGCGAACCCCCTGCAGGTTTCGACTATTATAGCAGAACGAAAAGAGGCTTTTCGCCTGCTAGGCAAATTAAGACTCTGCTTTGGTACCGATCAATTATCGGACCGAGAATAGCTGTTCTTCATCCGGAGGCTGGCTTCGTAGAGGATTTTGTCCAAAGCCTTTTGGGTTTCCTCTTTGGTCATCGCAGCGATTTCCTCATTCGCTTTTTCTAGTTCTGAGGGATCCTTGCTGGCCAAGAACAGCGCATCGTGTTTTGCCACAAGCTCATGCCCTCGAGAGGCTACGACGTTCTGATATCGCTCAATAAAGAGGGCGGTCGCGCCGAAATGAGCATCTGCGATAACCCCGAGAAGGCGGCTGGCCCAGTAGAAGTTTTCGGTCGTCACTTGAAGCGTGGTATTCGAGAAGTATTCCGGGATTTTATGGACGTTTGAGTAAAGAGGAACGAAGGCGTTAAACACGTTGGAGCCAAACGCCACCCATTCTATGGCGCTCATTTCCTTTGGAACACGCGGCCGAATCTGTAGAAGCGAAAGGAAACTCGTGCGGTTCACGCCGATGGTGCGATAAGCGCCACGGAGAGCAGGATCCCCATACTTGGCATAAGGATCGAAAGGCGTGCCCTGGAAATGCGAGGACAAAGCGTATTTCATGTCCTCGACCGTGATTTTTCTTTCCGGAACCAAACTCCAAGGAATGTCATCGGATTCGGGGGTGAATTGGGCCCCTTCGCCTTCCCAACGGATCGCCCTCGGATTGAAATAACGTTCGATGAACCAAGCCCGAGGAGTGTTATAGGAATGATCGCTGTCGTCATGGCTTCCGAAGGCAAGCCGCGGATTGAAAACCCCGTTCAAACCGAGATCGAGGTTGTTTTTCTTAAGAAACTCTTGGAGATCGGGGGAGCAGATATTTTCTTTCTGCTCTCCGAAAGCGTCTTTCAAATCGAATGCGTCGAGGCCGAATTGATTAGGCATCGTGACGTAATGGTCATCCGGAACTTTCTTGGCGATGAAGTGATGGCCTCCGATGGTCTCCAGCCACCACACCTCGTTCTTGTCATTGAAGGCGATCCCGTTGGGTTCGTAGGTTCCGTATTTCTCCAAGAGGGATCCTAGACGAAGAACGCCCTCCCTCGCCGAATGGATATAAGGCAAAACCAAGACAACGAGATCTTCTTCTCCGATGCCCCCAGGAATCTCTTTCTGTTCGCCTTTTGCGGGGATATGAAGGATATAAGAATCCGCGCCTAAGACGCGAGGGTTCGTCGTGATGGTCTCGGTGGCCGTCATACCCACGTTCTCCTCATTGATTCCGCTGGCGGCCCAAGTGCCTTCGCTTTTGTTCACGTTAGGCATCGCGGTGTAACGGAGCGAATGCTCTGGCAACTCGATTTCCAAACCAGCGATCACCGATTTGTAGTGACGAGGCTGATCTGCTTCCACCACCACAAGTTTCTTGGCATTAAAGACGCCCGACATCGAATCGTCGTTTCTCGCAATCATCGTCGAACCGTCATAAGACGCATTTTTCCCTACTAATATCGTTGTGCATGGCATATTTTTTAGCTCCTTTTAAATTTAATGCGTCTTATTTTACTTCAAAGAACTTATTCAAGGATAACGTTGGAGTCCCCCCAGATAAATATTATCAGCATCGCGTCTTTGAAGCGATCATACCATTTCAATAGCCTTGAGTCTGCGATTTTGACCTATGAGGCCGGGGTTTCACGTATTACCTTGATGCAAAAAGTTCGATAACCGCCGGAATCAAATTCTCGTAAGACATTTGTTCGTCAAGAATTCGAAGTTTTCCGCTTTCTCGTTCGCCTCATGGAAACAGACCAGCGGTTTTTTGTATTCGGGAACGGCTCCGGTTGGGATGACGATGATGCCTTTCCCGTTTTGGATCAAATGGCAATTAGCCATGATTATTGCGGTCCTTTTGTTCCCATTGAGGAAAATCTACGACTTCACGACGTAAAAAATCGCTTCGATGGCGATTTCCACCGCATCAAAGGCTTTCATGATGGAAGAAAGCTCCTCCTTGACCTGATTTTCCAAGGGCGCGGGCGGAATGAAGGAGCAACCCTCATTGAGACGGGGACGTTCCGGATCATTCCGGCCGTATGGGAAAAACCTTCCTGCACGATGGCGTTGATCTGACGAAGAATCGTATAGCCAAAAGGATGTTGAGTTTGGCCTTAGGAGCCAAGACGCCTTCGACATAAAAGGCTTCGGATAGGGCTTTTCAATCTCCCTAAGTCGTTTCTTGCAATCCTTCACAAGAGCACCGTTCTCGATAATGAGATTATTGGCCTCTGAGGTGTGTTCCCCAGCATTGTCACTCATCAGGATCCCGTCATCGCGGTAAATGGATATAGAGATACTTCTTCCCGCTTCTCTTCCTGATCTCGACAGAGCCATACAAAAACTTGAAAAAACGCTCACTGATTTGGCTTTTCTCCTGAAGCAAGGCTGCGATATTTTTCATTTGCTTTCTCTCAATGTGAAACTTTTGCATGAGTTTTGTTACACATAGGCAATAGTATTCAAAAATGAACGCGAAACATTTTTTAAATGTTTGTTCCATGTGGTGTCCAGGGAACAAACTGCCATCGTCGTGTTCAAACTAGAAGCACAAAATTTCAAGAGCGTTTGTGACAAACTCAAACAAATCGCTGTATCTCATCCAAAATTTAAACAAGTCCAATGCGCAAAAGGACAAAACGAGTTCGAATGTGCATTCGAAGACGCCAACGATCCGGAGTCAACAATTTCAATTACTTTTTTTGCAGCCGATTATGTAATCCGGTGATCTTGTTTGTTAAAATAAAGATCCTTCTTCCGTTGAAAAACATCAAAGACTCTTTCTCAATTCTTTATTGTTTGAATTCTTTGCGTTCTTCACGTTGGAAAAACTACCTAAAATCTATCCAAAGTCTACCACGCAGCAAAACAAAAACGTCTAAGGCCTAAAAATGCTCATGAAACAGGAATATTCAGCACTAAAGAAAACAATACTTAACGGCCGCCCATCTAACGCAGGCAAAATTTTGAATCGACGAAAATTTCCCTAGGTTTGGATGGTTTCTCTCGCTGACGTTCAGCTTCTTCGCGAAAAAAAAGATTCGGATCTGGGTTCTCGAATGGTCTTTGATGTAGTTCTTGAGAATCAGGAAGCGTTCGGCCTTGGTTAGCTCCGGAGTTCGACGTATTTCGTACCGTCCGCGGCGGTCGAAACGAGCACTGTGCACCCCGAATGGAGATGAACTCAGTCCACCGCACCGCTAAAAAGACAGTCTTGGGCAATAAGGAGATCCCCAACCTCGTCCCGTTCGTCTTTCTCCGCAGCGTTGTCTTTTTTTATGCAGATTCCATTGCTGCGGGGTGGCATTTGGGATAATTTCCCCTTTTATATATCCACGCCCTGGTGTATCTACTGATAAATCAAAAACAGCCCTCTTTCTTTACATTGTAGAGACAAATGACAAACGGTGGGTTTCATCGTAAAATTTTGTTATTCCCCTATACACTACGCCCGCTCCCATCCTCCAGTAAAACCACTAAAATGACCAAAAATACCTATTTTTAGGGGTTTTAGTATTTATCGTTATAAATTAGATTTTACCTAATAGTTACTTATCATCTCGCAATGTCAGTCTAACCACCGCCTCAACGTGGGATGTATGGGGGAATAAATCGACCGGCTGGATGGCTCCGAGTTTATAGGCTTTGCCGATGTAAGCCACATCTCTAGCCAAAGAAGACGGGTTGCAGGAGATATAGACGATCCGCGAGGGCTTGAGGGCCACCACCGCGTCGAGGAACCTGGAATCGCACCCCTTCCGCGGAGGGTCGACGAAGAGAACGTCGATATGCTTCCCTTCCTTGGCCATCCTCGAAATAAAGGAGGAGGCATCGTCCGCGTACGCCTTGAAGTTCTTGATCCCGTTGTTCTCGGCGTTAGCAATCGCGTCCTGAACGGCTTCGGGGATGATCTCGACGGAGATGACTTCCTTGCAGTTCTTGCTCGCAATCAAGCCAATCGTGCCAATACCCGAATAAGCGTCGAAAACCACATCTTCGGGGGTCAGTTTGGCATAATCCATAGCGGTCTTATAGAGGACTTCCGTCATGACGGGGTTTGTTTGATAAAAGGATTTGGCGGAGATCCGGAAATGGACTCCGCAAAGCTGATCTTCGATGTAGCCAGGGCCATAGAGCACGATCGTTTTGTCCCCCAGCACCACGTTCGTATGCTCAAAGTTGATATTCTGAATAAGGGTCGTGATCTCGGGGCATTGTTCTTTTAAGGCGGCGATGAGTTCGTCTTTCTTGGGGAAGGACTCTTCAGTCGTGACCAAGACCAACATGATTTGCTTTTCGTAATAAGAAGTCTTAATCAAGGCGTTCCGAATGAAACCATCGCCCATTTCCTCGATATAGGGCTGGATGTGGAGAGCGGTCAACTGCTGGCACAGAACGTCCAGAATCCGGCGGGCGCGTTTGTCTTCGATGAAGCATTCGGTGATCGGCACGATCACGTGGGTTCCTTCTTTGTAGAATCCCGAAAAGACTTGGCCTTTTTGATCAAGGCCAAAAGGAACCTGAATTTTATCGCGATAATAATAAGGATCATCCATCCCCAAGGTCGGAAGCGCCGTCACTTCGAGGTGACCGACTTTCCGGAATTGCTCATTAACCATTTGCTGCTTGAAAAGAAGCTGGGCCTTATAGGCATATTGCTGAAATTGGCAACCGCCGCAAGCCGTCGCGACTTTGCACTTCGGGTTGATGCGATCCGGGGATAAGGTCTTCAACTTTAAAACCGTACCATAAAGCTGCCCGCCCCTGCGGTAACTGACTTCGACATCGCCTTCGTCTCCGGGGAACATTCCTTCCACGAAAATGATCTCACCGTTATCTTTGCAAACCCCTTTTCCCTCATACGTTAAATCCAAACATTTGGTGGTAATGGTTCTTTTAATGAATCCGTTATGCATTTTAGGCCGCTGCTTTCTCTTTAGGAGCGGCCATGAGCTGCTGGATAAAGTCGACTTCCGTTTCAACGTCCATGCGCGGGAAGAGCTGTTCCCCCTTATGGACCGAAACGCCATGGAGCGAACCGAATTTCGTCGCCGAAGCATAGTTTCTCATCGAAGCAGGGACGCCAAGTTGGTCGAAGATCTTCTCGCTCTTGGTGACGAGGACAGGGCTCAATAAGGTCCCACATAGGAAGATTGTATTCGCAAGATGCGCCATGCAACTCGCGAGTTGGTCTTTTTTCGCCGGATCCTTCGCCAAAACCCAAGGCGCGCTTTCCTCGATGTACTTATTGGCGGCGCTCACAAGATCCATGACCGCGGTATAGGCTTCCGTGACTTTGAGGTCGTCGTTTAGAATCTCATAATCCTTGATGGTTTTCTCAGCTAATTCGCTGAGATTCTTGTCGAGTTCGTTGGTGTCGCCTTTATACTCCGGGATTTTTCCCTCAAAGTACTTGTCGATCATCGAGACCGTCCGGTTGAGGAGGTTCCCAAGGTTGTTGGCCAAATCGCTATTGAGCCTCTCCACGAATTGCTCAGGGGTGAACTGCCCGTCTTGCCCGAAGATGATCTCTTTGGTGAGATAATAACGAACCGCATCGACTCCAAATCTCTCGACGAGAGGGGGCACTGGAATAACGTTGCCCTTGCTCTTGCTCATCTTTCCGTCTTTCATCATCATGAGGCCATGGACGAAAACCCGGCTGGGTTCCCTTAGGCCAAGGGCTTCGAGGAACATCGGCCAATAGATCGTATGAAAACGGGTGATGTCCGCTCCGATCACATGGACGACTTCGCAATCGGGATCGGCCCAAAAATTCTGAAATTTGCTGTCGTCTTTCTGAAGATAACCTAAAGCCGTGATGTAGTTTGCTAGCGCGTCCAGCCAAACATAAATAACATGGCCTGGCGCTTCTTCCACGGGAATGCCCCAGTTAAAGGAGGTTCTCGTCACGCACAAATCACTAAGACCGGGTTTAATGAAGTTATTCACCATTTCATCTTTGCGGCCCTTGGGGGTGATGAAATTAGGGTTCTTAGCGTAAAAAGCCAATAAATCATTCACGTATTTATTGCAGCGAAAGAAGTACGCCGCTTCGCTTTTCTCTTCGCAAGGGCGGTGACATTCCGGGCAAAGATGATCCGGTCCTACCTGGGTGTCGGTCCAATAGCTTTCCTCATGAACGCAGTACCATCCTTTATAAGAAGAAAGATAGACATCGTCATTCTGCAAAAACTTTGAGAAAATCTTTTGGACGGTTTCGTAATGACGGGGCTGGGTGGTACGAATGAAATCGTCATTGGATATCATCATCGTCTTCCATAAAGAAGTGAATTTAACGGCCACGCCATCCACAAACTGCTGAGGGGTAACCCCTGCCGCTTTGGCGTTTTCTTGAATCTTTTCGCCGTGCTCGTCAAGGCCAGTCAAAAAATAAGTCTCAAATCCGCGGAGCCTTTTCCCACGGGCGATGACATCGCAAAGGGTCGTGCAATAAGCGTGGCCTAAATGGGGTGAGGCGCTGGGATAATAAATCGGAGTTGTAATATAGAATTTTTTGCTCATGGCTAATGGAACCTCCTGTCGCAAAAAACGCACGCGATTTGGCGCGGATAGATTTTAACATTTCGGGCGGGTAAAACTAAGTATAAGAGTAAGCCAAGATTTTTTAAATGTCTTTCAAACTTAAATACGCTTGGTTAGTTCCGATTGTTATTAATCTTTTTCTCCGAAGGTTTGTTTTAAACGATTCCCTCGTTTTTGAGTGACGCCAAAGAACGAACTGCTGGGGCTGAGCGCTAACGAATTTTTTCGCATAATGACGAATATGCTACCATTATAAAGAATGCTTGCTTTGATGGGGCTCACGGAAGGCAAGAGAGGCAAAAATGGATAATATTGAGGACAATTACAATCGTTGGCTGCTTTCTGACAAGGTTTCGGATGCCGACAAAACGATTTTAAGAGCCATGACGTCAGAGCAAAAAGATGAAGCGTTTTTCCAAGATATTCAATTCGGCACAGGCGGAATGAGAGGCGTCCTAGGCCCCGGAACCAACATGATGAATGAATTCACGGTCAAACGCGCCACCATTGCCCTGGGCCAGATGATTCTAAATAAATACTCTGATGCGGCCCTAAGAGGAGTTGTCATTTCTCATGACAACCGCCATCATAGCCGCGATTACGCCGTTGAATGCGCCCAGATCCTTAATGCCATGGGGCTTAAGGCTTATCTTTTCGATTCTCTGAGGCCAACCCCTGAGCTTTCCTATGCGGTCCGCTATGAAAAAGCCGTTGGCGGCATCATGATCACGGCTTCCCACAACCCAAAGCAATACAACGGATATAAAGTCTACGACGAAAAGGGCTGCCAGTTGGTCCCTGATAAAATCCAACCCATGCTGGATATTTTAGCCAAACTCCCTAATGAACTGGAAATAGAGCCAACCCCAGCCAAGGAAAAGGGAACCACTTCGATTCTCCCATCCAAAATCGATGATGACTACGTCAAGGCCGTGGAGGGTACCCAAGTCAACCCGAACCTCGATAAAAAGAATTTCAAAATCGTCTATACCCCAAACCATGGAACTTCCTATGAAAACGCCATGCGGGTTTTTCAAGACTGTGGCTATGATGTCACGCCGGTTGCGAAACAATGCACCCATGATCCCGATTTCTCAGGGACGCTTTCTCCCAACCCTGAAATGGCGGAATCTTTTATCGAGCCACTTAAGCTAGCCCGTAAAATTCATGCCGATTTCGTCGTAATGACAGATCCGGATGGGGATCGCTGCGGAGTCGCTTATCTTTCGAGCAAAGGCACCTATGAAAGATTCACGGGGAATCAATCGGCAGCCCTTTTAATCGATTACATTTTTGGCGAAAGACAAAAAAAGAATCAACTTCACCAAAACGGAGTCATGTATGACACCATCGTCACTTCGGATTTGGGAAGGAAAGTCGCCAAATCCTATGGGGTCGCTAACGAAAGCTTTTTAACAGGATTTAAATACATTGGTGACCGCATCGGTTATTACGAGGACCTTGGGAAGGGGCCCGTCTTTGAGTTTGGCTACGAAGAGTCTTATGGCTGTTTAATTGCCCCGTTCGTCCGTGATAAGGATGGAATTCAAGCCATACTTCTCTATTGTGAAATGGCCCTTTGGTACAAACTCAAGGGAATTCCGCTTGATGTGGCGTTCATTAACCTTGAAAAACGTTTTGGCTTCCACGAAACCGTAACCGATTCTGTTTATTTTGAAGGATCGGAAGGCGCAGCCAAAATGAAGGCCATCATGGACCAACTCCATGAAAACGCCCCTAAGAGCGTCGAAAACTATCAAATAAAACGCATTGAAGATTATGCTAAGGGCATCGCCATTAACATCGACGGAACCAAAGAAACGCTAGCGCTGCCCAAGGAAGAAGTCGTAAGGCTTTTCTTTGATGAGGGCTCTTGGGCGGCGGTTCGGCCAAGTGGCACCGAACCAAAATGCAAATTCTATGTTGAGGCCGTTTCCAAAGACGATAAAGGACTTCACCAAAAAGCGGTTGGTTTATCTAAAGCCTTGCAAAAAGCCCTCGGAATTTAATTTTCAAAAGGCTCACGGATAATAAAAAGCCGCATCTCAATACAAATGCGGCTTTGTTTTTGAATCAACGATTACTTTTTGATTTCGGCAACGACAGGTTTGACTTCGGGCTTAACTTCAGGTTTGACTTCAACCTTGGCAAGTCTCTTATTGAACTTGTCAATGCGGCCATCAGCAACTGCGCTACGCTGCTTCCCAGTGTAGAACGGATGGCAATTTGAGCACGTTTCAACCTTAATTTCTTTGAGGGTCGAACCAGTCTCGAAAGTGGCTCCGCAGCTGATGCAGGTCACGGTGCACTTATGGTACTCCGGATGGATTCCTTTTTTCATGTCCTTTACTCCTTTCGCCTTGTGGCATCGGCCACAAAGAGAGTTACGGCTGTTATATTACGCGTAACAAGCGTGCCTTGCAACTCTTATCGGCCCGCTTCTTTTTCCTCTTCGGCTTTAAGAGTTTTGGCTTTCTTTGACAACGCTAGAAGGCCAAAGATACCGTAAAGAATTTCGCATAGCCCAATGAAAAGGGCTGGGACCAAGGCACAAAGCAAAAACGTGGGGTTAGTAGAAACAGGATTGCCGGGAATGTTTATAAGCCCTTCAGCCAAAATAATCAAACCCGCCCCCAAAATGACCCCAAAGAAAACAATGAGCAAAATAGAATAAAGACGCGCTTCGTTGTCGCCAGGTTTCCCGATTAAGAGGAATTGGGAAACCAGCATAACGACTAGAGCTATCAACGTATACATCAAGGGCAAATAGATGTTGTTAATGAGGTTCTCTTCCGAATTGATGTTATCGATGGCGGTATACCGCGTTAGGGCTAGCCCGACCAAGAAATAGAAAACCAAAGTTGAGGCGATTAAAAAGAGCAAATAGTAGGCTAATTTCCGAATTATTTTGAACGCTTCCATTATTTTTCTCCCGATCCTTCCAAATCGATGTTGTCGTTAGGCTTCATAAGCATTGCCATCGGGGCGGTTACCGCCATGGCTTGATGATAGTCCCAAAGGAGACCCGGTTTCATATGCATAGGAATGAGATGCTTGGGATTGATCGCTTTGGCTGCTTCGGTAGCCTCTTCCGGGGTCATCGTGTAAAAACCATCAATGGGCAAAAGCGCGTAATCAATGTGATCTTTGGCTAGATTTTTCATTTCTGGAATAAAATCCGTATCTCCGGCATGGTACAGGCATAGACCATCGAAGTTCAAAACATAGCCTACGCATTCGGCTTTGCTGTGATGCGAATTATAGGCCGGAACCGCTTGAATGTGGATTCCAAATTCATCAAAATGGCGATAGATGCCACCATTTAATCCATCAGAAGCCCTGATGACGATTGTCGTAGGCTTCCGCGTGATAAGGCTGATTTGATTATGATCATAATGCTCATGTGTGATCAGGACGAGATCAGCTGGAGTTTTATAGCCTTCCCCGGCAAAGGGATCGATAAAAACAACGATGCCTTCGTCTGTCGTGATTCTAAAGGACGAATGCCCTTGATAAAATAACTTGGCCATAAGATTGCTCTCCTTATATGAGTGCGTTATTAAGATAGGCCTTTTTGAAGGCTTCGTTCCAATATCGTTCGGGAAGATAAAGAACCTCGGAAGAAATAGACTGGTTAGCGATGATGAGATTGAAGCCGAGATGAAAGTTGGGATTTTGATTGAGATGACGATAAATGATGGATAAATAAGCCAGTTCGCCCCCAGTTAATGAAGCGGGAATCTCGAAAAAAGAACAATCGCTAAGTTCTTCGTTAACAAGGTTCTTCAGCTTTTTCCCTTCTTTCGAAATGGGGTTCCCTTGGCAAAAAGATTGAACTTTGGAAGAAATTTCCTTTAGGATAATCGGATTCTCGTTTATCTTTTTCTCAGGCGAGAAAATGATCCAAGTCGGATAATCAAAGACTTCTTGTTGCGCCTCGTTGGTCCACTCCTTAAAAGAATAGGCAAAGAAAACGTCTCCTTCTTTGACCAGATTTTCCCTTTTATAATAGGAAGAAGTCATAAATCCAACCAACCGCCGCCTAAAAGAATCACGAGAAGTAATAAAAGACATCTCCCTTTTATCCAAGGTGACTCTCTTTTGAAGCCACTCCTGATTAATTTCATTTATGATTTTTGCATAATCCATATCTTCATAATAATACGTTCTCGTCGAGTTTTGAAAATCAAGGTTGTTTCCTAGAGGTGAAGATATGGACTAATTGTGTTAGTATTCGCCTGTCGCAACGGAGGTAAAAAATGATATCAAAAAAATTGGCCATCGAAGTATTGAATGAGTGCCTAGCCACGGGTGGCGATTATGCCGAAATTTATTTGGAAGATACCGAATCCGAGAGTATTAGTCTTGAAAACGGAAGCGTTGAATCTTCGGGAAAACGCGAAAAATATGGCGCTGGAATTCGCATTTTAAATAAACTTAAGAGCGTCTACGGTTATTCCAGCAACCTTTCAAAGAAAAACCTTTTGAGTTTGGCTCACAAGCTGGCCGCAAGTTTTTCCGATCAGCGCATTATTACCGTCGTTTCTGTTGAAAACGAACCGGTTCAGATCATTAACAAAGTTATCGATCATTTGGCGGATGTTTCCGCTGCTGAAAAGATCAAGTACCTTAAGGAATGCTATTCGATCACGGCCGCTGTTGACAAACGTCTCGTCCGAATTCAAGACGCGTTCGCGGACAGCATCAAAAACATCGAGATATTCTCAGCCGAAGGAAGCGTGGCGAAACAGTACGAAAACACCGAAGAAAGAGGCCGCCTTGTTGTCGTCGCTGTTGCGGCTGAAAATGGCGACATCGAAAATTATTTCATCGGACCGGGGCATTCCGCTGGCTGGAGTTGGTTCACGAAAGTCCTCGATTACAAAGGCATTGCTAAAAAGTGCGGAGAGAAGGCAATCATGCTTCTGTCCGCCAAGGAATGCCCTTCTGGTCGCTTCCCAGTGGTAATCACCAATGGTTGGGGCGGCGTGATATTCCATGAGGCTTGTGGCCACTCCCTAGAGGCCACTGCCACTGCTAAACACTTGTCGGTATTCTCCGACTCTATCGGAAAGCAAATCGCGGCTCCGATCGTCTCAGCCTTTGACGACGGAACGATGCCCAATGAATGGGGCTCAAACAACATTGATTCCGAAGGCCACCCAACTCAGAAGAACCAGCTCATTAAAGATGGAATTTGCGTGGGTTTCTTAGTCGACAAGTTCAACGGACGACGTTTGAACATGGCCG
This sequence comes from uncultured Bacilli bacterium, assembly GCA_963722445.1. Lineage (GTDB taxonomy): Bacteria > Bacillota_I > Bacilli_A > RFN20 > CAG-826 > UBA4951. The sequence continues at coordinate 19,181 of CAVRMZ010000032.1, forward strand.
CTAATGGTTGCTCGCGGCGAGAAAGCTATCGTTATGAGCCAACATCTCGGATGAGCAACACTTATATCGCCCCAGGCAACGATAAGCCCGAAGATATTATCAAGGACACAAAACTTGGGGTTTTTGTTGCTAATTTCGGGGGCGGTTCGGTCAATCCCACCACTGGTGAATTTAATTTCTCGGCCTCCGAAGCTTACATTATCAGAGATGGAAAAATCTGTGAACCTGTAAAGGGCTGCACCTTAATCGGTTCAGGAAAAGAAGTCTTAATGAACATCGACCGTATTGGAAACGACGTTGACCTAGGCGAGGGCGTTTGCGGATCGGCATCGGGAATGATACCGGTCAACGTCGGCCAACCCACCATTCGCTTAAAAGAGATTACGGTCGGCGGAAGAGGAGGAAAACTTCAATGAAGATTCAGGAATTTTTCGATTTAGCCAAGTCAAAAGGAATATCCGAAGCCCAGATTCAAATCAAGAAAGCCTCTAGCCTTTCGATGTCGTTGTTCCATCACGAAATGGATAATTACAACGTTAACGATTCCCAGAACGTCATTGCTTGTGGGATCGTCAAGGGAAAATTCGGCAGTTGCCGCACCGAAAAGTTAGACGAATCGGCTTTTTCTTTTCTTGTTGACGGAATCATTGAGAGCGCAGGAGTGTCTGAGAAATCCGATACGGCCGAACTCTTCAGAGGAAGCGAAAAGTATCACAAGAAAAACGTCTTCAACAAGGAACTTGCTCAAATCCCCGTTGAGAAAAAAATCGCGCTCCTTCATGTCGTCGAAGATGGGCTTTTTGCCTACGACAAACGCATAAGCGAAGTTGAAGCGGTCCAGTATTCGGAAGAAGAGATTTTCGCTGAATTCTACAATTCGTTTGGCTTAAAACTTAAGCAGAAGAGCAATTACTTCGTTTTTGTAGCAGCAGCCGACGCCAAGGTTAACGAAGAGATTAAAAACTCCTGGGACATTTTCATTGGCAACGACTTCAATGCCTTTGATCCAAAGCCTTTTATTAAGAAAATTGGAGATAAAGTTTTGGCCAAATTTGGAGGCGCGCCTTGTCTCTCGAACAAATATCCAACCATTCTCAAGAACAACGTTTTCTCGGATTTAATCGGTTATTTTGTGGGCGCTGCAAGCAGCGAGGAAGTTCAAAAGAAATCAAGCTTTCTTAATGGAAAATTGAATTCTCAAATCGCCAGCAAAAAAGTCACGATCTCCGAAAAACCTTTAGTCAAGAACGTCTTTTTCAGTTATTTCGACGATGAAGGCGTTTCTGAATACAACAAAGACATCGTCAAAAAGGGCGTTCTTTCAACTTATCTCTATAACAGAGAAACAGCAAAAAAGGAAAATGTCCAATCTACAGGCAACGCGCAGTGGAAAGGGGACAAGATCGGAATCGGTTTCAGCAACATCTTTGTGAAAGGGTCAAAAAAGACTTTTGAGGAGCTAATCGCCCCCATAAAAGAAGGCGTTTATATCACGGAGATTGAAGGATTAGGAACCGGAATGAATGACAATTCCGGAGACTTCTCCTGCCAAGCCCAAGGTTTTATGATCAGGGATGGAAAACTATCGGAACCCTTGAATCTCATCACGCTATCCGGAAACCTGTTGAAGATATTGGGCGAGGTTAAGGGATTCGATGGAAATTACGAAATGACGCCCGAAGCAATTACCAGTCCAGACGCATTCATAAAAGAAACCTCTATCGGCGGAAAATAGCTTCTAAAAACAAAAGAAACGGATTTGAAAAACAAGTCCGTTTTTCTTTTGCAAAATTGGAATTAGCCACACGCCTGTTTTTAATTCAAAAGCAAATAAAAAAAGTTAAAAACGCATAGTTCGTTCCGAGAATAAAACAATTTGCTTGTTATCTTTTTACCTTTTTATTTGGTTGTGTTATAATTCGATTGTGAAATCTCGTTTATTAACCTCCATTCAAAATAAATTTCAGCCTCTAGAGTTGTTTCTAATGTCTGATTTGCATGATAAAACGATGACTGATGCAGCTGTAAAAGAAGAACTCCTTCGCTTGTCAAAAGCCGGTTTAATTAAACGCTTTTCCTATGGGGTTTATTTTCTTCCAGGCAACGGAGAACCCAGTGCGATTGGAGCCATCGAACTCCGCTATATTCAAAATGGCGAAAACGTTTTTGGTTTTTATACGGGGACAAGTTTTATCTCCTATATTTTGGGAAGAACTCCTTCGCTGGATTCAAAGATCGAAATAATGACCAACAGAGCAACTAGCGGAAAGAAATCGGTCTATATGTTTTCGAAACGCTTTATTCTCCGCCGACCCTATTTCGAGATAACAAAAGAAAACGTTTCTTTGAATGCTTTCCTAAGTTACGTGTCGATGACAAGTTTAACCGATATAAAAATTAACTATTCCGTTTTGGCTAACTACATAAGAAAAGAACACCTTTCGGCCAACGACGTTATGGTAGCGACGGATTCTTTTCCCTCAAAAACCGCTTCAAAGCTTCTAGCCACGGATCTCTATCGTTCCCTCTGGAAACATTGATCCATAGAAAAACGCCCTTTCTTGATGCTGAGGAGGGCGTTTTTATTTGGCTTCGCTTATTTTTTGTCCTTTTCGTCTTCTTTGGTTTTTTCCGTGTCGGTTTTTTCAGGCGTTGTGACAGCGGTTTTTGCGGCATCAGTTCCTTCCGTCTTTTTTTCTTCGGGCTTGGCGCCAAAACCATAGGAACTCAAATCCCAATCCGGATGACGCTCAAGAACTTTATTAACCGCATCGACGATAAGCTTCTCTTCGATGGGTTTTTTGTCGGCGCCTGACCCTTTGACGGCGGAGTCGGCTTTATTCATCGCGGTTTCGGTCTCGCTAAGGGAGTCTTCGACTAAGCCTGAAATGAGGATATAGGCTCTAACGCAGGCGCCGGTGGCTAAGCCAGCGATAAACTTCTTGTCATCCAACGGAAGGTCAATGTAATACTGTTTAATCTCTTCAAGAGACTTCGAGTATAGCAAAATGGCGGTTTTTTGGGCAATGGCGTTGTGATAGATGTTCCCAGACACCGTTTTTTTGCAAGCAATCGTGTATTCGCATATTTTTAGAGCTCCGGCGAGGTCGCCATTTTTTAGATCTTCATAGAGCGTTATGTCGTTGACCCTCGAAGTGAAGTCGGTCACGGATTCATAGACGGGGGCGGCGCCTGCAGGCAGGCCACGCGAAATCTTATCTTCGGCCACCAGCATTTGGTTATAAGCTTCCACGTTGGTGTCGTTGGTTAGAATCGTGATAAGGTAACCATCGTTTTTGGAATCAAGCGGAGCCGGGAAGATATCATAAAGGAAGATAATCCCGGAAGCAGTCAAAACGACGATGGCGAAGACATACCCCCAAATCCAGGAAGGGCTGGCGGTTGCCTTGGTTTGGCTATAAACCATCACGCTCACGCAAGCCACAACCTCCAGCAAAAAGAAAAACAAAGGCATATAAATCATGTGCCGCGGGTTGCTCGATTTGACATCCGTAGGAACCGCTTTGGTCTCGCCGGTAAAACCATCAAAGCCACCAAAAGAAAGCCGCGTTTTCCCGTTGGCGTTTTTCTTGAGGCACACCCCAAGGCAATTCACAGAGGATATCTGATACCGACCCATCTTGGCTCCCACAAAATGACCAAGTTCAAGAAGCAGGGACCCCAGCAAAAATCCAGAAACCACAGCAATCAAAACAAATAAAAAGCCAGGAATCGGAACAACATCACTATAGGTTGCATTGGAGAAAATAGGCCTAATGATCGCAAAAGCCACGACACAGACTATGACAATCATCAAAGCGTAAACGACATAACCCATCGCATCGTTTTTCTTCATATAAAAATCCTCCTTGGATCATAGGCATGAGCGGTAAATCGCTTCAATGTCTTGCTCGTTTAGTGATTGGGGGCAACAGCCAATCACATGTGTTCCGTTGCCGCTAGCTAACCGAGCCAATTCGGGGAGGTCAGATATCTCGATCCCAACTTCCTTTAGAGAGGTTGGCATGCCAATGGACTTGTAGAAATCCCGCATGGCATTAATTCCAATTATAGCGGCTTTGCTATCGTCTGGCTCGTTAATCTTGAACAACCGACGCCCTAACTTGGCAAATTTGGTCGGATCGGCTTTATTCACGTAGCGAGCCCATCCCAAAAAGCACACGGCAATTCCCGCCCCATGGGTAACGCTCGGAAGATAACCTGAAAGAGCGTGCTCAAGCGGATGAACCACAAAAACCGTTTTCTTGCCGATGCCAGTCAGTCCATCATGAGAAAGGCTCGAATCGAGCATCATGGCGGACCTTGCTTCAAAATCATTAGGATTTTGCAAAGATTCTATTCCGGCCTCCATGACGTTATGGCACAAATCAAGCGCCCATTCATCGGAAAGCTGATTGCGGTCCGAAGGGCCGAAATATCTTTCCAAACTGTGCATCATGATATCGGTGATCCCGGCGGCTGTTTGATAAGGCGGAACCGAATAGGTAAGCTCCGGGTCTTCGATGGCAAAAAGGGGTCTCACGATGTTGCTATTGAAGCCTTGCTTAATCTTCGTTTCGTAATTGCTGATTACGCAGGAGTCGGAGGATTCGCTTCCGGCGCTGGCGATGGTGAGAATCACTCCCACCGGAAGGGTTTTCAGCGGAATCGCTTTCTTGAGATTGAAGTCAAAGGGGTCGCCCTCGTAATAAAACGAAACTCCGATGGACTTGGCCACGTCGATGACGCTCCCGCCCCCGATCGCGAGAATGGCATCCACTTTGTTTTTCTTAGCTAATTCTTTCCCTTTGATAGCCAAAAGATGGTCGGGGTTAGGGGAAACGCCTCCTAATTCGCAAAAGGAAACGCCGGAAGCGGCGAGTTTGGAAACCACTTTATCATAAAGACCGTTCTTTTTGATCGATCCGCCGCCATACACCAAAAGGACCTTTGAGAACCCATATCCTTTTAGAATCTCGCCAACCTTGTCTTCCGCTTTTTTCCCAAAAACGATCCGAGTAGGATTAATAAAATCAAAATCGATCATTTCTTTTTCTCCTCTTTTGAAAGTTCGATAAGGGCAGGGAAAACCTTTAAAAACGAAGCATCGATGAATTTTCTCATTCCCTTTTCGAATTTGGCGGGGGTTATCTCAACGTCTTTAAAACAATACCCAAACTCATCTCCAACGATTTTGGCGTAACGTCTGGCCACGTTGCGATAGCCGTCTTTGCTGAGCCCATATTTGTTTCCGTCCGTCAAAAGCAAAAACATCTTGGTCATGATTTTGTTAAAGAAGAAATCATCCACCAAATCATGGGCAGCACTGTTGTAGCTTGAACGGAGGAACACGAAGTTCTGGGTCGAATAAGCCAAAAGGGCATTAAGGGTCTCCTTGGTGTCAGCCGATTCTAAAAGGCCGGGGATGTTTTCATTCAGAAAGATGGCCGCCAATAAGTCGTAGATGTCCTGGTAGTGGTAATAGAAGGTCTGACGATGGCAATCGCATTTCTCGCACAAGGCCGTGACGTTAATCGATTCGAGCGGCTTCGTCAGCATCATTTCTTTTAAAGCGTATTTGAATTTGGCTTCCGTGGTCATTGAATGTTTCCTCCTTTTCGCAAGGCCGCATATTCCTTTGCGATCTTGGCCCCCAGCGCCGCGTTATTGACCACCAGATGAATGTTGGTGTCCAAGCTCTTGCCGCCGGTCAGCTCCACGATTCGTTTGAGGAGATATGGCGTGATATCCTTGCCCTTAACGCCTTTATCGGCGCACTCCTTAACGGCTTGGTCGATAATCTTGTCGATGTAATCGTGGGGCAGGGCATATTCTTCGGGGCAGGGGTTGGCGATCAATATCCCGCCCGATAGTCCAAAATCGCGTTTGGCTTTAATCACTTCCGCGGCTTCCTTGGGGGTCGCGAAAACATAGTCGACGGGTTTGCCCGAATTCCGGCAATAGAAATTGGCAAAACCTTTTTCTTGGTAGGAAAGAACCGAGACGCCTTGGGTCTCTAAGACCTCTAGCGTTTTGTCAATGTCGAGGATGGCTTTGGCTCCGGCGCAAACGACGGTGACCGGTTCGCTTCCGAGCTCATAAAGATCGCGGGATACATCCCAGCTCTCCTCGGCGCCCCGATGAACCCCTCCGATGCCGCCCGTGACAAACACCTCGATGCCAGCCTTAGCCGCCATCAAAATCGTAGCGGAGACGGTGGTGGCGCCCCATTTTTTCGAGGCTATCACAATCGGAAGATCCCTTTTGGAAACTTTGCTGATGCCTTTTGTTTTGCCAAAAAGCTCAATCTCTTCAGGGCTCATGCCGACGATGGGTTCTCCTTCGATGATGCCCATCGTTGCGGGGACGGCCCCGTTATCCCGCACCGTCTTCTCGACAAGAAGGGCGGTTTCCACGTTCTTAGGATAAGGCATCCCATGAGAAATGATCGTGCTCTCAAGAGCAACGACGGGTTTCCCTTCTCTCAGTGCTTGAGCGACTTCTTTGCTCATCTTCATCTTGCGTTTTCCGCCTTTCCTTTTTCATGTTCCTCAAGGATCCGATTTCCGAGAAAATCCAAAAGGAAATAGATAACTGAAGCGACCGCGAGAACCGCGAAGCCAAGAAGCCAATGCCATCCCCCGATGGCGCCATAGTCAATGCCAAGCATGCCGATGATTTTCCCATCTTTTTCTTCGATCAGGCCCGCTTTGAAGAAATAAAGATCAAGGCCGAAGAAGACCGCGCCAACGGCCAAGAGACCCCCAAAAACCACGCTGCGGTAAAGGTCAAGCGGCAGAGAAATGCGGAATAAGACCAAATAACTCATGACGGAGAACACGATAACGGCCAGCGACTTGGCGGTTTCATAACCCATAAAACTCCGATTGCATAACGAGATGAAGAAAATGGCGGAAACCGCAAAAATGTCGGCAACGGCAGCCGGGAAAGCCCGGCTTAGCACATTGGTGAGGAAACGTCCTTTCAGCCGTTCGCTGGTGGGCTGAAGGGCTAGGAAGAAGCCTCCGCCTCCAATCGTGACGATCTCCCAAACATACATATTGTTGGTGTAGAAAGGATAGGAAGGGCCATTGCACCAAGAGGAAACAAGAAAAATAAAACTCAAAACGATGGCGAAGATCGTCTTGGCCAAAAAGAGGGCGGCCGTTCTTTGCAGGTTGTTGATGACTCTCCGCCCTTCGCCAACAACGGCCGGAAGCTTGCTGAAATCGTTGTCCATCGAAACGATGTTGGCCACGTTTCTGGCAGCCGAGGAGCCTGAGGCCATGGCGATCGAGCAATCCGCGGTCTTTAAGGCGATGATGTCGTTGACGCCATCGCCCGTCATGGCCACTTTGTGGCCGTCGTTTTGAAGCGCTTCGATAAGCTTGCCTTTTTGCTCCGGGCTGACCCTTCCAAAGACGGTGTATTTGTCGACGAGAGAGGGGACGTCCTCGTCTTTGACGTTTTCCATCGAAAGGAAATTGGCGGCTCCCTCAACTCCAACTTCGTTGGCGATTTCCGACACCGTGATCGGATTGTCCCCCGAAATGATTTTGATGCCGACCCCATTTCGCCTGAACCACTCGATATTGGCTTTGGCGTCTGGTTTAAGATGATCGGAAAGAGAGATAACCGCCACCAATTCGCTTTTGGCTGGGATATCTCCATTCTCGATTGGCTTTTTAGAATAGAAAAGGCCTAAAACGCGATAGCCTCTTTCGGCCAAATGCGTGATGCGATCGGCGGCAGCCTGATCCTGAGAGCCTTCCACATAGTCGGGGGCTCCCAGAACGAAGGTTCCTTCTTTTGGGAAATAAGCGGCAGAGTATTTTCTTGCCGAATCGAACGGGATGCTGATTAGGGCCTCTTCCGCTTCTTCCGAAAACGACTCTTTGAGGGCTTTGGCCGTGCCGTTGTTGTCGCCGGTTGCTTTGATGATGCCAAGGATTTTCGCCTTTAGTTCCGCATCGGTGAAATCCGAATAATTATAGAAATCCTTGACGGCGAGCTTCCCATCGGTGAGGGTTCCGGTCTTGTCTAGGCAAACCACATCGACCCGGGCCAGCATCTCGATGCTATAAAGATCCTGGACGTTCATGTGCTTTTGGGCGAGGTTAATGATGCCGACCGCTAAGGTAAGGGAAGTCAAAAGATATAATCCCGCCGGGATCATGGCGACGAGAGACCCGCTGAGACTCTGGGCAAACCGCTGAAAGCCAGCGTAGGTGAGGGGCGAAGAATTAAGAACCCACGTCACCACCTCGGCGAGGCCGATGATGATGGCGACGAGGCCGGTCGTCCAGAAAATCTTCAAGAAGGAAAGCTTGAGTTCGCTCCGGGGCCTTTTGAATTTCTTGGCCGCGGCCTGAAGCCCTTCGGCGTAATTGGCGATGCCGACTCTATTGATGCGAACATAAGCCTTGCCGGACTTAACGAAAGAGCCCGAAAGAACCTGGGAGCCGATCGCTTTGGAAACAACGTTGGACTCTCCCGTGACCAAGGATTCGTCGGTGTTGATTTTGCCATTGACGACAAGGCCGTCCACGCAAATCTGATCGCCGGCTTCCAGAATCATGATATCGCTTAAAACGGCTTCGTCTATCGGGATGTTTTCTTCTTTGCCTTGCCGCATGACCCTGACGCGAGGGTCCGTAACAACTCGGAGTTTGTCCACCAAATGGCGGGCTCGGATATCCGAGAACAAGCCGATGACGATATTGCAGGCAATAGGCAAAAGGAAAAAGTAATAACGGATTTCCAGTTTGGCCACGACCATGAGAATCGCAATGGCAAAAAAGACGAGGTTAAAGAAGGAGAAGAAGTTATCGGCAAAAATCTGCCAATAGGTTTTGGTGACTTTCTTCTGGACCTTGTTGCCAAAGCCCTGTTTTCTTCTTTCCGCGACTTGCTCCAAGGTGAGGCCGATCATGAAATCGGCTTCCATTGGCTCGGCCGCAGCCACCTCTCTAGCGAATTCCTCGCGCTTTTTTCCTGTCATTTCATTCCGTCCTCAAGGCTTCGACCGGATCTCGTTTGGCGGCGATAAAAGCTGGGATGGCGCCGCTCACAAGCGCAAGCACCACGGCCAAACCCAAAAGCACAAGCGCATGGACGGGGTTGAGCTGAGCGATCGAGGAAAGGTTGTTCCCCGGATAAAGATTGTTGATGATGATGTTAATGGGTATGCAGGCGATATAAGTGAAACCGATGCCAATAATGCCGGCCCCGAGGCCGACAACCGAACATTCGGCTTCGAAAAGCCTTGCCACATCGATCTTACGAGCTCCGCAGGCCCTCAGGATTCCGATCTCCTTGGTTCTTTCGATGACGGAGACATAGGTGATGATTCCCGTCATGACGGAACTGACGACCAAAGAAACGGAAGCGAAAACCAGCAAGACGATCGAAATGACATCGATGAGGATGCCAAGCGAACTTGTGAGGGTCGACATCAAGTCGGTGTAAAGAATCGTCTCCACGTCCGTCTTTCCGACGTTATAGGCATCGAGATAAGCGTGGAGCTGGTCTTTGACCCTGAGATTGGCGGGGAAAATCAAAATCGAGGAAACGAGGGAATAGGAATTGTAGTAAGCCAAAAAGTCGATGGCGCCCCAGGGGCTGTCATCGCTCACCGCGTTGTTGTAGAAGTCGGCGCTGGTGAGCTTCCCTTCCCAATAATCAAGAAAGGTTTTCCACATGGAATCGGTGGCGCTATAGGCCGTCGAAGGAGTGGCCGGAAGATCCGTGATGTTATTTTCCCTAAAGTCCCCACCGACCGCTCGGTTGCTGCGTAAAAACCAATATAAAGAAGTAGAATTCCCAAGTGTGTTTGAGCTTCGATACATATAAAGGGCGCTCCACCGATAGGCGCTGGTGATTAGATCGTTAAGCGTGCTTTCAGAAATAGCGCTTGCGCTGCTTGAAAACACTTTTTTAATGGCGGCATTGAGCGCCTTCAAACCATCGGGCGTGGTATCGTTTCCCCCGGTGTTCCGATAAATATAGAAATTGGAAGACTGAATCTTGCCTAGGATCTCGCCTTTCCCGCCGGGCGACACATCGGCGGAGATGACGTCTTTCAAAGCCGTCGTATAGCCGATGGAAGAAGGCATCAAATTGACGTAAGAACTCTCTGAAGGGCGAAGGACTCCCACGATTTTGAGTTTGATTGGATGGTAACGCCCCGTCGTGTCGTTCATGATCTTCCCGGTGTCGCTTTGAAGACGATAGTACTGAACATCCTGAGACGTCTCAGTTCCCACGAATTGATTGGTGAGGTAGTTGAAGTGGTCGATCTTCCAGGTCGGAATACTAATGCTCTTAGGAGCGTTTGCCGTTCCGTCCGCATTAGCCATATCGAACCAATCGCTATTGAGATAGGCGTAATAGGGTTTGTAGGAGATGTCTCCGTTTTTGTCGTAGACGAGGTCAGAGAAAGAAATCTTCGTCCCCGCCGTGGCGGAGGGCAAAGCCTCGCTATTGACGATCCCTAAATCCTGCAACGTGGCGAAGTCAATCCGGTTGTAGCGGTCGGTGATCAAGACGATTTCATCGTAGTTCGTCGGAAACCGCCCGTAAATGCAGTTGTACATCGACGAAAGCCCGGATTGATCGCCATAGAGCTCGTGGAAGACCGTTGCCGGAAGACTGGTGAGGGAAGACACGACGTCGTTGGTGACGCCGCTTTCGGCATATTGGTCAACCGTCTTAGCCAAAGGGGTGCCATCAGAATTGGTTCTTGTGCCATCTTGGGTCAAAACGTTAAACGCCAGATCTTCGCGGTTATAAAGAATCTCCCGAGCGAGGCCGTTGGTTTTGGTTTTGTTGATATAGTTAAAATAATCCTGATTGTAGTTGTTGCGGTGGGAGATATAGGAAGAACTCGAGGTATCGTAAACAACGAGATTGCCGTCATTCGGATACTCTGGGTCGTTGCTGGTCAAACTGGAATTTGATTTATAGGAATACTGAGCTGGGGAAATCGTAATCGGCATGCTGGAAGCCAAGGAGGATTCCACGTTATTGACATAGGCCGAGAAACCATTGGAGACGGCTAAAACGAGCGAGACGCCAATGATGCCAAAACTAGAAGCGACGATGGTTAAAATCGTGCGGGCTTTTTTGGTTTGGATGCTGCTTAGAGAACTTTTAAAAGCCGTCCAGAAACTCATCGAGGTCTTTTTGCTGATGACTTTGCCTGAGGCGATGGTCGCCATCAGCGAAAGAGGGGCGCTGTCATCCGTGATGGAACCATCCTTCATTTCGATGATCCGGCTCGCATAACGGTTGGCCAAATCGCGGTTGTGGGTAACCATGATCACAAGACGGTCTTTGCTGATGGCCTTGAGGATCTCCATAACCTGGATGGAGGTAACGGAATCCAAAGCTCCCGTCGGCTCGTCCGCTAAGACGATCTTAGGGTTGTTGACGATGGCGCGAGCCAAGGCCACGCGTTGCATCTGGCCACCCGAAAGCTGGTTTGGCTTCTTTTTGGCGGAGTCCGAAAGGCCCACGGATTCAAGAGCCTTGAGCGCTCGTTCCTTCCGCTCAGAGCGCGAGACGCCGTTGAGCATCAAAGAAGTCTCGACGTTGGCGAGAACCGTTTGGTGCGGAATGAGATTATAGGTTTGGAAAACGAAGCCCACCATTTCGTTGCGGTAGGCATCCCATTCCGAATCCTTGAAATTGTTCGTGGATTTCCCATCAATCAGCAAATCGCCGGCGGTGTAATGGTCCAAGCCCCCGATGATGTTGAGAAGGGTGGTCTTGCCACATCCAGAAGGGCCAAGAACGGCAACGAAACCCTTATCGGGGAAGCTAAGCGAAAGATCCTTGAGAGCAGTGAAGGGCTTCCCGTCGATGTAGTAATCCTTTTTTATGTTCCGAAGTTCCAACATTTTCGCTTCCCTGAAAAGCGTTACAAATATAACACAAGGAAACAAGCAAGTTGCCTAATAATTAAGCATCTTTTTGTACGCTGACAAAAACGCTAGTCGTTATCGCTTTAATCTTGCGAAGATTAAATTCATTTTCTTTTTTCCGAGAAAAATTCCGTCAATAAAGCTTCGCATTCTTTTTCTTCAACGCCGCCCCGGATTAGCGGCCTTCCATAAAAGGTCGGAGCGTCGTAAACGAAGTAGCGCGAAACAAGCGCCCCGTCTTTGGGGTCTTGGGCCCCGAACACCACTCTTCCGATCCTTGCTTGAAGGATGGCGCCCGCACACATGAGGCATGGTTCGAGGGTGACATATAGCGTCGTCTGATCGAGCCGCCAGTTCTCTAGTTTCTTTTCGGCTTTCCGGATGGCTTCGATCTCGGCGTGCGAAGAAACGTCTTTTTTCTTTTCCCGACGATTAAACCCACGCCCGATAATCTTGCCGTCTCGAACGACGACGGCGCCGACGGGGACCTCGCCTTCAAGAGCGGCTCTCCGCGCTAAGACAAGGGCTTTCTCCATGTATTCTTCATCCGTCATGCCCCCATTATACAGGCAAAAAGAAAACCACCGCGCAGGGGATTCCCGATTAAGGCTGCTTCCTTCCGGACCTGACCTGGTTCACGGGCTTCTCCTCGCGATGGCGTTTCTATTATAGCGGTCTCGTTATTTCTTGGCGATTGGCTTTAGAACCGAAACGCCATTCATGAACGGACGCAGCACTTCTGGGACGATGACGGAGCCATCGGCTTGCTGGAACTGCTCCAAGATGGCCGGGAAGACCCGCGAAGTCGCTAGGCCCGAACCATTCAGGGTGTGGCAGAAGTGAATGGCGCCTTCATGATCCTTGTAACGAATCATGCCGCGCCGTGCCTGATAGTCTCTCGCATTAGAAACACTCGACACTTCCTTGTAAATATGCATCGAAGGAATCCATACCTCGACGTCATAGGTGCGCGCCATCGAAGCGCTGCAATCGCCGGCCGCCAATTTATCAAGCTGGTAGCAAAGGCCAAGGCCTTCAACGAGTTTTTGGGCTTTTTTAACGAGTTCCTCGAAGGCGGCGTCCGATCCGTCTTCCGTGGTGTATTGGACCATTTCGACCTTATTGAACTGATAGCCTCTCACCGTGCCTCTTTCGTCGGTTCTGTAGCTTCCGGCTTCCTTGCGGTAGCAGGGCGTATAGGCGAAGAGCTTCTTCGGGAGGTCGTCGATCGGGATGATCTCGTTGCGGTAAAGGTTCACGAGCGCGGTCTCGGCGGTCGGCAAAAGAAACTTTTTGGTCTCGGAGTTTCCGATCCAGAAAACATCGTCTCGGAACTTCGGGAACTGGCCTGCGGTAAAGCCGCTTTCTTCGTTGAGAAGGTGCGGCGGGAGAATAAAGGTATAGCCATCGGCAAGATGCGACTGGATGAAATAATTGAGAAGCGCCCATTCCATCTGCGCGCCAAGACCCGTATAAATCCAAGTTCCGGTGCCGGCGATCTTAGCGGCCCTCTTATAATCGATAAGACCAAGGGATTCCGCTAATTCGACGTGATCTTTGGGCTTAAAGCCCTCGAACTTCGGCTCTTGGCCAAAATGGTAAATCGGATGGTTGTTCTCTTTGCCCCCGGCCAATAAATCCGGATCGGGCATATTGGGCAGGACGGCCACCGCATCGAAAATTTGGCTTTCAACGGCCTTGAGCTCGTCTTCCTTGGCTTTATTGGCTGCGGAAAGCTCTTTGACTTTGGCGAAGATCTCTATGAGGTTGCCACCCGCTTTCTTAACGGCGGGCACGCTCGCGGATAGTTTGTTCTGCTCCGCTTTGGCCGCTTCGACTTCCTTAAGAAGCGAACGGCGGTAGGCAAAAAGCTTAAGAAGCGGGGCCGGATCGAAGTCCCAACCCTTCTTCGCCAAGGCCGCTTTGACCTCTTCCGGCTTTTCTTCAATCCGCTTGTAATCAATCATGCTTATTCCTCCGAGTCCTTCAAAACGGACTCATAATACGCCTTCAGGCGTTTCCCCGTCTCGAGAAGGGAATTCGCCTTGGCGGTGCGATACCCTTCGATTATAGTCGAAGCGAGTTTTCCTGAGCAGTAGGAATCGAGGGCTTTGCCTGCCTTATCCGGCGTTGAGAAGGCCAAGCAGTTCTTTTTGTCGATAAGGATTTCGCCTTCGATAGGCTGGCCAACATAGAGGATTTGCGTCTTGCTGGCCATGGCTTCGAGCGCCACCAAGGCATCAAAGCGGGCGGAGGCAAAGACGAGATAGACGGCGGCGCACATCATTCCAGAACGGTAGACATCGTCTTCGACCACCGGGGAGAATCTGAGATTCTTAGGCGCCTCGCGATTCAGCTTCTTTAACAGAATGTCGCCCCCGAGCTTCAAAAGCCCGAAATAGAAGAACCGCATCGAAGGCATCGCCAAAGCCATCTCGCTTAATTCACCGATGGTCTCTTTGTCCTCGAAATCCCCGACGGTTATGGCGAACTTGGTCGTTGGCGGAAAACGGAAATAACGGCTGAAGACCTCAAGTTCGATGGGGTCCGATTTCTCAAACCGAGCCAAATTGACGCCGGGAGAAAGGGGCTTCACATGCGGATTTTTAAGCCCGCACTGAACAAGAAGGTCCCGCTCGGCCACGCTCGGGACCAGAATCAAATCGGCTGACTCAAGCATCCGCTCGGCTTTGGGCGACAGCGAATAGTAGCCATCGTCATCTCGTTCCAAAAAGCGATCGTAGGGATCGTTTTCGCCATAAAGGGCGCTCACGACGAGTTTCACGCCATCGAATTTGGAATCATGGGCTTTAGCCTCGTCCAAAGGGGAGATGAAATGAGCGATGTCGGGTAAGGCGAAAACGCTTTCGACCCAACCGACGCCGGTCAATTCCAAGGCGCCTTTAAGATTCTTCCGCAGCCTCGTGCCTTCGAACACGTCGTTCTTGGGCCCGGGGTTGTAGTAGACGAGGATTTTCATCGCCCTTATTCGTCGTCCTTGCCGCTTCCGGAGACGCCATCGGACGAAGAAGCGTCTTCGTCAACGTCGTTCGGGGTGACGACTTTGGCCGCGGGCTTTTTCAAGGCGTCTTCGCTCGGGGCCACTAAGCCCGGGTTAATCTCTTCGATCGGCGCGGAAGCGTCATCAGCGACCGCGGATTCATCAAGATGAGGAACAACGGCCAAGGAAGCGACCTTCTGGCCAGGATCGAGCGCGATGATCTTGACGCCTTGGGTGTTTCGCCCTGCGATCTTGACCTGCGATAGCGGAGTGCGAATGACAATGCCATGGGTGGTGATGACCATGAGGTCTTCGTCGCCATGGACGCACCGCATGGCCGTGAGTTCGCCGTTCTTGGCGCTCTCTTTAAGGGAGTAAACGCCTTTGGCGCCTCGCGCGGTAAGCCGATAGCCATCATAGTGGCGGGCCGTGCCATCTTCCATGGTGATGTCGGTATCGGAAGCATAACTGATCTTGCCATAGCCTAGAGCCGTCAAAACCAAGATTTTATCGCCCTCCAAGGAGGTCGTGATATCGACGAGATGCGACCCGTCTTTGAGATTCATGCCCGTAACGCCGGCGGCATCGCGCCCCATGGAGCGGACATCCGCTTCGTGGAAGGAGCAGACCTTGCCGTTGCTCGAAGCCAAGCCGATAACGGCTGATCCGTTGGTCCTCTTGACGGCGAGAAGCGAATCGCCCTCCCGCAAGGACAAAGCGCGTTTGCCGTTGTTGTGAATCGAAGCGAATTCGGTCAAAGCCGTCCGCTTAACAACGCCGCCGACGGTGGCGAAGAAGAGATAGTCTTTGTCGGAGTAATCATCGCAAGTCACAATCGAAATGATCTTCTCGTTCTGATCAAGATTGAGAAGGTTGATGGCGGGCATGCCTTTGGAATCACGGGCGCCATCCGGCACCATATAGCCTCGCATCCGGTAGACCTGGCCCAAGGAGCTGAAAAAGAGAAGATCCGTGTGGGTCTTGGTGTGCAGCATGATGGACACTAAGTCGCCATTGGTGGTGCTCATGCCTTTGACGCCGCGCCCGCCGCGATTCTGGGTTCTGAAGGTCTGATCGTTCATTCGTTTGAGATATCCGTTCTTCGTCAGGACCACGATGATGTCTTCCTGCGGAAGGAGATCCTCGTTATCGATGTCGGCGGCCTCGTTGGAAATCTCGGTCATGCGGGCGTCGCCGAAGCGCTCTTTGATATCGGTCAGCTCTTCGATGAAAAGATCGACGATGTGCTGTTTGTCGCTAAGAAGGAACTTGTAACGCTCGATGCTCTTGGTGAGATCGGCGTGCTCGGCTTGAAGCTTATCCTGCTCAAGCCCCTCCAAGCGGCGGAGGGTCATGGCGAGAATCGCGTCGGTCTGGTCTTCGGTCAGGCCAAAGCGCTCATTGAGTTTGGCGGCCGATTCCTCGTCGGTCTTGGAAGCTCTAATGATGTGGATGACTTCATCGATGTTGTCGTGGGCGAGCAATAAGCCAATCACGATGTGGTCGCGATCGGCGTCTCGCTGCAAGAGAAATTTGGTTCTCCGCGTGAGAACCTCGAGCTGGAATTTGTTGTATTCGGAAATGAGCGTCGTGATCGGCAGCACGCGGGGCTCGCCATTGACCAAGCAAAGGTTAATGACCCCGTAGTTGATCTGCATCTGCGTGTGTTTGATGAGGTTGTTGGCGACGACTTCCGGCATCGAATCGCGCCGGATTTCAATGACGACGCGAATGCCTTCCTTGTTGGATTCATCGCGAATATCGGTGATGCCGTCGATGATTTTGTCACGAACGAGCTGAGCCATGTTTTCGATCATCGCGGATTTGTTCACCTGATAAGGAATCTCGGTGATGATGATGCGGCTCTTGCCGCTCTCTTCTTCTTCGATGTGGTATTTGCTTCGAATCGTGACGGAGCCCGTCCCGGTCGTGAAGTAGTCCAAAATGCCCTGCCGCCCCAAAATAACGCCGCCGGTCGGGAAATCAGGGCCGTAAATGCATGTGGTCATGAGTTCGAGCGGAGTGATGGCTGGGTTTTTGGCAAAAGCGATGCAGGCGTCGATGGATTCCGAAAGATTGTGGGTTGGCATATTCGTCGCCATGCCCACGGCGATGCCTTCGCTTCCGTTCACCAAAAGGTTCGGGAAACGAGAAGGCAAAACGACCGGTTCCTTTTCGGTGCCGTCGTAGTTGTCGCAGAAGTCGACCGTGTTCTTATCGAGGTCGCGGATGATTTCCACGGCCAATTTGGTCATTCTGGCTTCGGTATAACGCATGGCGGCGGGCTCGTCCCCGTCGATGGAGCCGAAATTGCCATGTCCGTCGACAAGGGTGTAGCGCATGGCAAAGGGCTGCGCCATACGGACGAGCGTCAAGTACAAAGCGGCATCGCCGTGCGGGTGGTATTTGCCCATGACATCGCCGACGATACGAGCGCATTTCTTATAAGGTTTCCCAGGCTGCATGCCCGATTCGTTCATGCCGTAGATGATGCGGCGCTGAACGGGTTTTAGGCCATCGCGAACATCCGGAATAGCCCGGCTTTCGATGACGGACATCGAGTACGAAAGGAAGGCCGTTTGGACCTCGTTCGTGATTTCGCGGTCGATGAGGCCTGGCATGATGCCAGCCACGGCCGCGTCTTGCTTGGCGTGATCAGCCGGGGCTTCCGGAGCGACCGCTTGCTCTGCCGTTTCGGTCTTGTCGTCTTGCTCTTCCGGGGTTTCCTCGGTGAGCAAATCTTTCTTCTTGTCTTCGTTATCCATTGATTTGGCCTCCTATCAAATATCGAGGTTCTGCACGAACTTGGCGTTCTTGGAGATAAAGTCTTTGCGCGGCCCGACGTCATCGCCCATGAGCTCGGTGAAAGCCTTGTCGGCTTGGGCCGCGTCATCGACGGTGATCCGGATCATCTTGCGGGCTTTGGGGTCCATGGTGGTCTCCCAAAGCTGCTGGGCGTCCATTTCGCCAAGTCCTTTATAGCGTTGGAAGGGGTAGCCGGCCTTGAGTTCGAGCGCTTTCTTGAGTTGGTCGAGCTGATCGTCGTTATAGGCGTAATAAGACTGGCCCTTAAGGTCGATCTTATAAAGCGGCGGCTGGGCGATATACACGAAACCGCCATCGATGAGAGGCTTCATGAAACGATAGAAGAACGTGAGCAAGAGAATGCGAATATGGTCACCGTCGACATCGGCATCGGTCATGATGACGATTTTGTGGTAGCGAATCTTCGTGACGTCGAAGTTCTCGCGGATGCCCGCGCCGATGGCCGTGATCATGTTGCCGATCTCGGCATTCTTGAAGATGCGTTCCTCCGCGGCTTTTTCGACGTTGAGAATTTTGCCTCTTAAGGGCAAAATGGCCTGGGTTTGACGATCGCGCCCGTTCTTGGCACTGCCGCCGGCGGAGTTGCCCTCGACGATGTAGAGCTCGCAGATGCTCGGGTCTTTCGAGGAACAATCGGCAAGCTTCCCCGGAAGGGTCGTAAGGCCAAGGCTTGATTTGCGGATGGTCTCACGAGCGACTTGGGCGGCTAGGCGTCCTTTGGTTGCGATTTTGACTTTTTCGATGATGAGTTTCCCTTGATCGGGGTGCTCCAAAAGGTATTGTTCAAGTTGATCGCCGACGATGGTTGAAACGATCTTGCGGACCTCGCTGTTGCCGAGTTTGGTCTTGGTTTGGCCCTCATACTGCGGGTTCGGGTGTTTGACGGAAATAACGCAGGTGAGACCCTCGCGGCAGTCATCGGTCGTGAAATTCGAAGCTTTGTCGTCGAGAAGCTTGAATTTGCGGGCATAGTCGTTGATCGTGCGGTTGAGGGCAAGGTTGAAGCCCTCGACATGGGTGCCCCCTTCTTTGGTGGAAATGTTGTTGCAGAAAGAATAGACGCCATCGCTATTGTAATAATCGGTCCACTGCAAGGCCGCCTCGACGTAAATCCTTTCTTTGGTCCCGTCGAGAAGAGTCACCTCTTCGGCGCCTTGGCAATAGATAACCTCATTATTGATGGGGAGTTTGCCTTGGTTGATGAAGGAAACGTACTCTTTGATGCCGCCGTTATAAAGGAAAGCCTCGGTGACGGGGGCGTCTTGGCGGAGATCGGTCAGCGTGATTCTGACCCCGCCGTTAAGGAAGGCCATCTGACGAAGATGGTTCTTGATGGTTTCGTAACTGAAGACCGTGGTTTCGGTAAAGATCTCTGGATCTGGCAGGAAGGTGACGGTCGTGCCGTGATCGGTGCAATCGCCAATTCTCTTAAGATGATCCCCGATCTTGCCGCCGTTCGTGAACTTGATGTCATAGATGCCGCCGTCTTTATGGACGGTGACCTCCATCCACTTGGAAAGGGCATTGACGACGGAAGCGCCAACGCCATGCAAACCGCCGGAGACCTTATAGCCTCCGCCCTCGCCGAATTTGCCGCCGGCATGAAGAATCGTGAAGGCCGTTTCGACGCCGCTAAGCCCCGTCTTGCTGACGATATCGACCGGGACGCCCCGGCCATCGTCTTGGACAGTCACAGAGCCGTCTTTGTTCAAGGTGACTTCGATGTTTTGGCAGTATCCCGCCAAAGCCTCGTCGATCGAATTGTCGACGATTTCCCACACGAGGTGGTGAAGCCCGGCGCTCGCGGTGGTCGCGATATACATGCCCGGACGTTTCCTTACGGCCTCGAGGCCTTCGAGAACCTGAATGTTGTCGGCCGTGTATTTTTCGTTGGCCTTTTCGGCGTTCTTCTCGTTGGAGACGTCTTCCATCCTGTAGGTGAATTTATCTTCCTCAGCCATGGATTCCTTGGAGATGCCGCTTTCTTTCGCGGCCTCATCGGTTTCTTCTTGTTCTATCTCGGCTTCCGTCTTCGCGGGGTCTTTCTTGCTTTCCGTGAGATTGAGGTCGAGCTTTTTCTTTTTGTCATCCGCCATAGTTATGTCCTCCTTATGGCTTTATGATCGGACACCTCGATAACCGAGGCTCCGTCGATGGAAATTTTGGCCGCCGTCACAAACGTCTGACCGATTCGCGCGATGAGGCCGCTAAGACGGCGGGAGTGGGTTTCATCCAACTCGCTATAGACATCATCCAGAACCGCGATGGGTTTCTTCGCCTCGTCTTCGATGAGGAAGAAGGGGGCGAGCTTGAGGGCGATGGCCGCTAAGCGGTTTTCTCCCTGCGACCCATAGGAGGCGATGTCCTTGCCATCCAAGAGGAGCGAGAAGTCCTCTCGATGGATCCCTAACGACGTTGCTTTGTGGAGAATGTCGCTTTCGAGGGCTTTCTCATAGGCCTTTTTGGCTTCTTCCTTCCAAGCCGTGTCTTTGACGAAGGGGCGATAGACGATCGTCGCGCTTCGATCGAGCCCATAGAGCTCGCTCGCGAGGCCGCTGAGTATTTTGTTCAGCTCCCCGACGTAGAACCTCCGATAACGGTCGAGAGGTTCGCTCACTTCGATCATCTGATCGGTCACGACCCCGATATAGGTGCGATCCGGCTTGGCGCGTTTGAGAGCGGCGTTCCTTTCATCGAGCAGGCGATTGTATTTCCCGATAAGCGAGAAGTAGTCAAGGGATTGCTTGGAGAGGTTTAAGTCCAGGAAGTTCCTTCTTTCGGCCGGGGGGCCTTTGAAAATCGTGGTGTCCTCAGGGGAAAAAAGAATCACATTCACGAGCCTGGAGAGCTCGCTAAGACGATGAATCGGTTTGCCATTGATGGAGATCCTCCGTCCGGTAAGGGTAAGAACAATCTCGATTTCGCGGACGAGATCCCGTTCCTCGATCCGAGCTAAGATTCGGGCGTTACTGGAGCCGTTTTTGATTAAGGCTTCTTGCTCGTTCGTGCGCCAGCTTTTAGCTAAGCTCAAGTAATAGATGGCTTCGACGAGGTTCGTCTTACCTTCGCCGTTGGCCCCCTCGATGACGTTAAGCTTCGAAGTGAAGTCTAAAGACAGCGAAGGATAGTTCCGGAAATCCCGGAGCTCGAGGTGAGTGACGTTCATTTGCTCGCGATTTCGTAAGAATCGGAACCAACCTGAACGGCGTCGCCGGGACGAATCTTTCGCCCCCGTCGAGTTTCCTTTGTTCCCCCGACCATGACGTCGTGGGACGAAAGAAAGCTTTTGGCCATTCCGCCTTGGTCGATGATACGGGCGAACTTCAAAAACTGCCCGAGGGTAATGTACTCGCCCTCGATGGCAATTTTTTTAACGTTAGCCGACGTGTCTTTCACCACGGGTATATTTTACTACTACGTAGTAAAAAAAGGAATGGCTTTCCACTCCTTATTTAAGGCAGTTTTTAAATTGCCTCTAAAACCTTATCTCGTCCTCATTGGGGTGATTAACTCCACGATGGAGTCATCTTTGGGGTCTTTGATGACAAACGGTTTCATTTCCCCGATAAACGAAAGAACGACGTCTTCGCTTCCGAGGGCTCTTACGGCCTGGCTCACAAACGCGGCGTTAAAGGCGATATCAAGGCGCTCCCCTGTATATTGAATCGTGGTGAGTTTTTCGGCGCCTGACCCGGTCTGGTCGCTTGAGGACGAGACTTCAACGCTGTCCTGAGCCATTGAAAGAAGCACGACGGCGGCGCGGTCGGTCGAAAGAACGGCAACGCGATCAACGGCATTGAGAAGCTGCTGGGCGTTCACCTCAAGGAAATAATTGAAATTCTGCGGAATGATGGAGCTCGAAACCGGGTAATCCCCCGAAATAAGGCGGCTCGAGACGAGGGTCGTCCCAAAACTCAGGATGACTTTGTCGGCCGAAGCGTTGATTTCGACATCCGACCCCGCCTCAAAAAGTTTGGTGACATCGATCAAGGTTCGAGCGGGGATGTTCGCGGAGAAACGCAAAGAAGGATCCACCGGAATGCTCTTTCTCGAAAGACGGGCGCTGTCGGTCGCGGTGGCCGTCAATTTGCCAGCCTCGGCTTTCAGGTTAATCGCCATGAGAATCGGGCGGGTTTCTTTGTCGAGGGCGGCAAAGGCCGTCTGCTCCACAAGCCGCGTCAAATCGGCCGAATGGATGGTGAAACCGCTTCCGGTTTTCTCCATATCGATATCCGGATACTCGTCGGCGGTTTGGCAATTCAGTTTGAACGTGGTCTTCCCGTCATCGATCTTCGCCATGCTTTCATCGATGATCTCAAGGGAGATTTCTTCTCCTTCGAGTTTGCGAATGACTTCGGAGATGATGTGCGCGTTGATCAGGATGGCCCCTAGGGATGAATTGCGAATTATTTCTTTGTCGTTAAGCGTTGGCGGGATTAAAGTCCAAATCGAAATGTCGTCGTTAGAAGCCGTAATCTCCAAACCGCGGTTTGTCATTTCTAACTTGAAATTTAGCAAAGTCGGAGTCACGGATTTGGAACCGATGGCATGTCCGGCGATCAGTAAGCCTTTCAGAAATTGTTCTTTTTGGATTGTGAAACGCATATCTGATACTCTCCTTCTTTTTTGGAATACTAATACTACTTATTACTAATCTCTGTGGAAACGGTGGACAAGTGGTGTGATGATGTTCTTTCTACGTTGCGTATATTGTACCATGAACGGAAGAGCGAGCGCTAGATTCTCTTCGGTGCTTTCTCACGCTTTAAGCCGACCTTGAAGTTCAGAGACAGCCTTCTGAAGATTGCGATCGTCCTTGAGGGATTTTTCCACTTTGGATACACCATTCATCACCGTTGCGTGATCTTTGCCTCCGAAGGACTCTCCGATCTTGGTAAATGGGACATCCAGAAGCGTTCGGATGAGATACATGGCGATGTGTCGCGCCAGGGCGATTTGGCTTGTTCGTATCTTGCCGGTTAATTGATAAGGGGCAAGGTTATAGTAATCGGCCACGATGTTGATGATTTTCTCTTCCGAGAGCTTAGTCTTGTCGTTTTGGACGTCCACCAAGCTTTGAACTGAATCCATGGCGGTATTAAGATCGACGTGCTTGGTTGGATGAATGTTGACGGTATAGAAGAGAAGGCGGTCAAATGCCCCCTCGAGTTCCCGAACGTTTTTATGAAACCTTTCGGCGAAATAGCTGATGACTTCAGGATCGAAATCAGAAACGCTAAGGCCATTTGCTTCGATTCTCAATTTAAGAATGGACTCACAGGTCTCTTTTTCGGGGGCGTTAATGGAAAGCGGGAGCCCTTGCACGAAACGGGATTTGAGTCTTTCGTCGAGCCCGTTTAGTTTGCTTGGATGCTGATCGGACGTTAAAACGACCTGTTTTCCCGCCGCGTAGAAATTGTTATAAATCGAAAAAAAGGTTTCCTCGGTTTTCTGCTTGTTGACCAAGAATTGGACATCATCGACAAGGAGGACATCCACCGAATCCTTAAACCAATCGACGATGTTGTTGTCGCCTTTGTCGCCGGTGACGTATTTGACGTATTCATTAAGGAATTCCTGGGCGTGAACATAAAGAACGCGCATATTCGGGAACTTCTCTTTGATCGAATTGCCAATCGCATGCAAAAGATGGGTTTTGCCCAGCCCCGAGTCCCCATATATAAGGATAGGGTTATAAAGTTTCCCCGGGTTTTGAGACACCATCAAAGAGGCTTGGTAAGCTTCGCGGTTGGAAGGCCCCACCACGAAAGTCTTGAACGTATATTGGGGGTTCAGATAACTATCCGCGAAATAGGCGGGCTTGACCGGTTTGGCCTCAACGGTTTTTTTAACGTCTTCGAGTTTGACGAATTTTATTTCGAAGTTCGATTCGGTAGCCTCTTTGGCCACTTCATCCACCATGTCTTTGTATTTCGTGGAAAGAATCTGGACGGCAAGGCCAGAATTGGCCACCACGATCATTTGGTTTCCGCGGATGGAGTCAATGTAACTGCCATCGAAAAAGGAATCATAGACAAGCGGGTCATCCATCCGATCTTTTATTTTCAGAAGTATTCGATCCCAGAGCGCCGCAATCTCGCTGATGCTTTTTTCCATAAATGTAACCGACAAAAATCTAACATATCCACAGAGGCAACTCACGCAAAAATACCTAAAAAACGATTTATCCACAATTCTGGTTTCAAAAACCCCACGTAACGGGCACCCAAAACGTTTTCAACAAAATGAGTAAAGTGAATAAATTGTGGATAAGTTCGATCAGTTTTTTGCCTTGTGGGAAACGGCCAAAAACAATGACTTATCCACACTTAATATATAGGGAATAAAGAACATTCCATCGCCATTGTGCCCCATTGGTTAACCGGTATGGGAAAAGTTTCCCCGCCTCTTGTTGATTGTTTATTAAAGATAAGAAGCCACCGCTTTGGATCGTGAGGAATCAACCAATTCTAGATATTTGGCAACGTAAGCGGTTTCATTCGTTAAAAACAATCCTTTTTATTTCGTTCCCATTTTCAAACAACGGGGTTATCCACAATTTACGAACGGGAATTATCTTTTCCTGTTTTGGAGTAAGAATTAAGTATCTCTTGCGCGTACGTGTATTTCTTTATTGTCTTAAAACCTTCCAAAACCTATAATCTATCCGCACGCAAGTGAACCTCGGAGGAAAAGGATATGAAGAAAACGTACCAACCGTCTAAAGTGAAGCATGCCAATATGGCCGGCTTCCGTGCCAGGATGGCGACCCCAGGCGGCCGCAGTGTTCTTGCACGTCGCAGAGCGAAGGGCAGAGCCAAAATTGCCGACTGATTCCTGCTCAGGCAGGATTTTCGGTTTTTAGAGGGATCGATGAAAAGAGCTAACCGGATCCTAAAACATCAGGAATTCGATGAGATCATCCGTTCCTCCCCCTTCATCAAAAGCCAACACTTTGTCGTTCATTTTCGCAAAAACGAAAAAAAGCTCGCCCGAATCGGCGTTCTTGTTTCCAAAAGGAACGGAAACGCCGTGATTCGGAATAAGATAAAGCGTCAAATCCGCGCCATCGTTGGAACCCATTTGGATTTATCCAAACAACTTGATCTCATTATTGTCGCTCGAACCACGTATGACATCGCGAAATTCCACGATGAGGAAACGGAACTGGCTTCCTCGTTAGCGAAGATCGGAGAAAAAAATTGAAAAAAAGCACCAAAGCAAAAATCCTCGGCGGGATGGCCTTGTTGGCTGGGGCCGTCATGCTTTCAAGCTGCACCGCGAATTTCTGCTCCAACCTCGACAAAGCCAACATTGCATATCCATACGAACAAGGGGTCACGGTTTATTGCTCTGAAGCCCAGATTCCTGATGGATACAAAGACGCTTCATTAAGCTGGCAGCCTTTTAAAGACGAAGGAAATATCGACCTTTGGGCTTATATCCCTGTTAATTCTTCGGGATTTTACGCCGCCAAGAAGGCGACGTATCTTACGAATACCGTCATCGCTTCCGCTTCAAGCAGTAATTACAACATTCCCTCTTATGATTATTGGAAAGGCATGGATCAAAAGCTTTTGGATGCCGCCGTTTCCCAATACGCCACCGAAAAGAAAAAAGACGTTTCAGTCGTTAAAAAAACCATTACAGCGACCGGAACAATCGACGGAACGGTCATTGGGCTTAACCCTTTCGATCAGCCGGATGTTCTTGGAAACGAAACCGGAATTACCGTTATTAGCGATGGCGTTTTAAGGAATTACGGTTATCTAAAGTTCTATGGCGCCGATGGCAACAACTGGACGAATTGGGATGCTTGGACAGCCGAACTTAAGTCTTCCTTAGGCGCCGGAGTTTGTCCTAATACCGACTTCACCGGAATCTATAAAAACGACGTGAATTCCATCATTAACACAGCTCGCACTTGCATTGCCACCCGCGACGGAAGCTATGGCCACTATGGCAACAGTTCCAACTGGGCGGTTCAGATTTCCTCAACTACTTGGGGCCAAGCTTGGGGCAAGGGTTTCCTTGAAGGTTTGATTGTTTACCCGATTGCTTGGATGGTGGACACTTTCTCATTCTCTTTGGATGCCAACCTAACGGGATGGGGCCAAATCTGGGCCATCGTCTTCGTTACTCTTATCGTCCGCTTCTTGCTTATGGGGCTGACCTTTAAGAGCACGCTCGACCAACAGAAGACGCAAGCTCTGCAACCGCAGCTTGCCAAGCTTCAGGCCAAGTATCCGAACAGCGACACCAACAAATCAGAAAAAGCCCGCCTTACTCAAGAGACGATGGCTCTATATAAGCGAAACAAAATCAATATGGCCTCTACGATTATTGGCGTTTTATTCCAGCTCCCTATTTTCATCGCGGTGTGGGGCGCTCTTCAAGGCAGCGCCGTTTTGTCTTCAGGCGAATTCCTTAATCTCCGTCTTTCGGATAGCATTCAATCCGTTATTTTCAACTTCTCTGGAGGCTGGTACGTCAACACCACGGGTTGGTGGACGGCCCTTGTTCTCTTCGTTCTCATGGCGGGTTTCCAATGGGTCAGCATGATGCTCCCGCAATGGATGACCAAAGCCAGAACCAAAAACATCGCCAAGATCTCGGCCAACCCAGCCAAAGACAAAAACTCTCAGACCATGAAATGGGTCATGTATGGCATGCTGATCTTCACGATCATCATGGGCTTTGCCTTACCGGCCGCCATGGGAGTTTATTGGGCTATCGGCGCTATTATTTCCATGATTCAGACGCTTATTACGCAATACTTCATGGCGCGTCACGACAAAAAGCTTAAAGAAGGAAGGATATAAAATATGAAGCAGTACACGAACAAGACCGTTGAGGATTGCCTTGCGGACGCGAGCAAGGAGCTCGCCGTCACGTCGGATCAACTCGTTTACCGCGTTGTCGAAGAAAAGAAAGGCCTTTTCTCCAAGAAGGCCACGATTGAGGTCTATGAAGTCAATGATGCCGTGGCCTTTGCTCAAGACTATCTCAAAACCGCGATCGGAGGGATGGGCGTTGCCATTACCACCGAAGCCAAAGTCGAAGAGGACATCATCCATATCACGATTAATTCTGAACGCAACCCGGTTCTCATCGGGAAAAACGGCCGCACGCTTCAATCCTTGAATGAACTTGATCGTCTTGCGGTCAGCAATAAGTTTCGTCATCGGTATCGGATTCTTCTCGATGTCGGCGGCTATAAAGAGGATAAATATTCTCGCATCGCTTACATCGCCAAAAAGACCGCCAACGACGTTCTCAAAAGCCACGTTGATGTGAAGATGGATCCGATGACGCCGGACGAGAGAAGGGTTATTCATAACACTCTTAGCGGCTTGGATCACATTAAAACCGAATCTTCGGGCGAAGGGCCCGATCGGGCTGTGACGATTAAATACGTCGAATAATAAAATCCTAAAGAAGCGGGCTTAGCGGCCCGCTTCTTTTTTGGTTTCGTTAAAAGGGGACACTACTTTATTCTCTTCCAAAAAAGAACCTGGCGAACGCGAGAAACCCCTAACCCTCGTATAATATAATTATGAGCAATGTCATTGTGGCCTTAGCGACCGCGCCGCTTAAAAGCGCCCTAGCCCTCATTAGGCTTTCTGGCGAAGGGGTTTTCGCGATGACCGACGAGATTTTTTCTCAAAAAATAAGCGGAATCCAAAAACATACGATGTTTGTCGGAACCATCAAAGACGGAGGGGAGATCGTCGACCAAGTGGTTTTGCTGGCCTATCCGGCCCCCCATTCGATGACAGGCGAGGACGTCGTCGAAATATCTTGCCATGGTTCCTTGATCATCACAAACGAGATTATCGAATGCTATTTAAAAAGAGGAGCCTCCTATGCCACGCGGGGTGAGTTTTCAAGCCGGGCTTTCTTTAACGGAAAAATGGATCTTGTCGAAGCCGAAGCCATTAATGAATTAATCAACGCCACAACCAAAGAAGCCAAAAATCTTTCTTTGCTATCGCTTGAAGGCAAAACAAGCGAACTTGTAAAACCTCTTAAAAAAGACATCGCGGATCTTTTGAGCCTCATTGAAGTGAATATCGATTTCCCAGAATATACCGACATTGAAGAGGCCAACGAAGCCAAAATTTCCTCAAAGATAAGCGAAATAAGAAAAAACGTTTCCTCTCTAATTAAAGGCGGGGAAGAGGGGAAAATCGTTAAAGAGGGCCTTAAGATCGCCATCGTCGGGGAGCCCAACGTAGGCAAGTCTTCGCTTTTGAATGCTTTGATGAACGAAGAAAAAGCCATCGTAAGCGAAATTCCAGGGACCACGCGCGATGTAGTGGAAGGAGACATCAATCTTAAAGGCGTAGCCTTACATTTATTAGATACCGCCGGAATTCGAGAAGACGCAGACCGCCTTGAGGCCATGGGGATTGCCAAGAGCGAAAAATCCATTGCCGAAGCCGATGTCGTGGTGCTTGTCGTAGATGCGACGAAAGGCCTCCAAAAGGAAGACCAGAAAATCCAAAAAATGGCAGGAGAAAACAAAATCGTCATCACGGTTTATAACAAAGAAGATCTTCTGTCCAAAAAAGAAGCGGGGAAACTTTATATCAGCGCTCTTAAAAAAGACATCCAACCCCTTCTTGATAAAATTTATCAGGAACTGAATCTTAACGAAGAAGCTTTTGTGACCCCCTCTCTTTCTTCCGTTCGCCAAATCGGCCTCTTGAAGAAAATCGACAATTGCTTGGCTCAAGCCCAAGAAGACTGCGCAAAAAAGGTGCCAATCGATTTAGTGTCAGTGAATCTTTCAGCCGCTTACAACGCCGCCCGCGAGCTATTAGGCGAAGACGCGACGCTAGATTTAACCGACGAGATTTTCTCGAGATTTTGCGTAGGAAAATAACATGCTCGATAGTCATTGCCATCTTAACGACGATAAACTTTTCCCACGAAGGGAAGGCATCGTTAAAAGCGCCAAAGAAGTCGGAGTTAC
>CAVRMZ010000033.1:0-5799 GCA_963722445.1 uncultured Bacilli bacterium
TTATGTGGTTTGAGTTTCAACTCCTCGTATTGCTCAGGACAGAAGCGAAAAAACCGCGATGAAAGGGAAGGCAGGCTTCAAGAGTTTTCCAAGGGCGCGGGGAACCCCATTCTCTTTTTTCTTGATGGCTGGAGGGACGCCATCGTCGCTTTTCCCGGTTTGGTTGACAATTCCTTGCTCTAAGACCAAAGTTCCCGCCAGGCCCTCTAGGGCAAGATCCTGCTTTTGGTTGCTGGCGAAAAGAATCAGACGGTTTTCAGCTTCTCGCTTGAGCAGGGACAGAACTTTGATCCGGTTGTCTTCGTCAAGAGAGGCAAAAGGCTCATCAAAAAGGACGGCGGGGCATTCGCTAAGAAATCCGATGACGAGGGAAAGCCTCCTTTTCTCGCCTTCGCTCAGTTCCTTGACTTTGTGGTTGCGAAGTTCTTGCATCCCAAAACAGGAAAGAAGAAACTCGGCCTTTGCCTCATCGTATTTGGAAAACGGAAGCGAAAGGTTGTCTTTGACGCTTTTTTTCTCATCGAAGGAGAAGACGCTCGGAACGAAGAAAGCGAAGCGGAAGGAGCGTCTTTTTCTCGTTTCGCCGTTCCAGGCGACAAACCCCTTTTTAGGCTTTTCTTCTCCAGAAACGATACGGAGAAGGGTGCTTTTGCCAGAGCCATTCGCCCCATAGAGGACAAAGAGACCTTTCGAAGGAAGCGAGAAGGAGGCGTTTTTTAAGACATCGCCTTTTTTATAGTCCTTATAGAGAGTGAAAGCGGTTAGCATGATTCGCCCTTGGAAGGAATAGAGTCGAGGATGTCGGCTTCGCGCTTTATGTCGCCGGCTTCAAGAATCACGAAACAGTTAATGCTGGCCGCTTGCCTGGGGGGTTGCAAGCCAAGCTCCCGTCGGATGGCCGCAAACTGGTTTGCCAGAAACATGCTAAACCCCCTTTTTCTTTTTCTAATTTAGCACCTTTTTACGAAACGCAATAACGAAAATGAAAACGTTTTTCGAAAAAGAAGTTGCCATGACTTTTGATTTTTTGACTAAGCGGAGGCTAATCGATGCGCAAGGAAGCAAAGCAGTGAGAAAGCGATCCAAAGGGCAGGAACCGCCAGCGCGATCGTTAGCCTCGCTGCCGAGAAAGACAAAGGGGCAAGCGACGAATAAAGGCCGCCAAGGGAAACATAGCCTTCGGCTCCGTATCCTAAACTAACCACCAACCCGTTCGTATAGGTTTCGACGAGGCTCGTGAGCCCGATCGCAAGGACGGAAAATAGAATGGCTATCACCATATCCGGAAGCGAAAGAATAAGGCTGGCTTCCGTTTTGCTTCTTCCGTTATAGACAAAAAATCGGGTTAGGTTCCGCTCCAAAGCATAGGGGAAGACGCTTAAAGCGAGGGCTAAGAAAGCAGCCAAGGCAAAAGCGGCGGCAAGCCATGATCGGTGGATGGCCTTAAGGCTTTCGTTGGCGGTTAGGTATCCTTCCATCAGCGGGGAGCAAAGCGCCCAATCCATCGTGGCCAAGGTTTCTTGGGAACTCTTTTTGGCTTCAAGGGAGCGGCCCGTTCCTTCGATGAGGATTTTGAGAAACACATCGGAGGAAATCTTCACGACGCCAAGGGACCCGCTGGAACCGCTGGCTTTCACTTTTGATTGGAAAAGCCCTTTGCCGTTCCCATAAATCGTTACTTCATCGCCTATCTTGGACTCGGGCAGGGCAAAGACGTTTTTTCCCTTCGCGATCGTTACGTAAAAGCGGCTAGAAGAAACCGAATCGCCGACCCCGCTTAAGGAAAGGCGATAGTCTCCGCTTTCGTTCGGAAGGTAGTCTTCCCCGGCTTTGTTTTTGATGTGAAGGTAAAAGTTCTCTTCCATGAGTTTTGCGCCAAAAGCCGGCGAGACGAAAATAAAGTCTTTTTCTTTCGCGGGGCTTTGGCTAAAAAGATAAGAGGAATCCCTTGAGAGGGGGAAGGCATCGGTATTCACCCATGCGATGTGACTCAATCCGCTATAGGATGAGACGTCGATTTGGGGGGCGTCCTTATTCTGAGGAAGGTAATAAGCTTCGTTTCCTTTTAACGCGTTCGTATAGACGAAAGCCACATTGTCCTCGCTAGGCGTTTCCGGATAGAAGAAGGAAGGGAAGCTGACAAGGGCGAAGCTAGTCGTTCCTCCCTCAAGGGAAAAGAAAGAATCATAGTCGTTTCGATCGTCATCGCTTTTTTGGTCGGGGCGACCGTCAAATAGGCATAAGGGTCCTTGGCGATGACGAACTGGGCCAGCGCGGCGTCGCTTTTGGGCATCGAAGAAAAAGCAAAAAGAGCGCTGAAAAGCGTTCCGGCGAAAAGCGTAAGTTCGATGGCGCTCCCGAGCCAGTGCTTGCCATAGCTACGGAAGGAGGCCTCAAGCCAACGCGATCGTCGGGCCCTTAGGGGGCTGTTTTTTGGGCTTTGGTGCTTTTTCTCTAGGTTATTTCGTTTGGGAAGCGAGGCAAAATCCAAGACGCCGCAAGGAAGATAGCCTCCTCTTCCGTCATGGTCGATGAGGAGGATGGTTTTCTCAGGGGCTTTTTCCATGAGGAAACGGCTTTCTTCTTGAGCAAAGGCGTCATCCACTTTGGCGAAAGGCTCGTCGAGGAGCCATATCGAAGCGTCCTTGGCGGTGGCGAAGATGAAATCAGCCCGTCGCTTCTCGCCATCGCTTAAGGTGCACAAAGGGCGGTCTTTCAAGGCTTCGAAGCGGAAGCGCTTAACGCTTGCTTCATAAAGGCTGAGGTTGAAAGACGGATCCTTTGTCGTCGAAAGAAAGAAATCGATGTTCTTTTGGAGGGACAGGCGATTGAGCAAAAGACCTTCGTGGGGAAGATAAGAAACAAGACTCTTGAGAAAAGCCGATCTCGCCAGCGGCGTAAGGCCATAGATATCGGTGCCGTCATAAAAAATCTTCCCTTCGCGAGGGGGCAGCAATCCGAAAAGAGATTTGAAGAACGATGTTTTGCCCGAGCCCGAAGGCCCCTTGATGAGATAAAGGCCTTTGCCAAAGCAAAAAGAAAGTCCTTTTAGGCAAGCCTTCCTTTGATATCCTATTGACAGGTTCTCCCCGGCAATCATAAAAGTTCTTCTATTATAATCGTTTTGTTTTTTGTGTTTATTCTGAAAAAAGCCGAACCGGAACGAAAGAAACGGCCAAAGGCCTTTTAGCTTGCTGGGAAGCCAAGCGCAACGGAGCCTGCAGTGATTTTCAGCTGAAAGATCGTCATTCTGGCCGATGATGGCCTTTGGCTTTCAAGCCTCTTTTTCCGCGCCACTCGCGGCAGGCTTCAAGAAAAGAATCGAGACATTGAAGGTGCTATTCTCGCTCGTGATGGAAAGGTCGCCATGGTACTTCTCGCAAACCATGCGGATGCTCTTGATTCCGAAGCCATGGTAGCGGGAGTCGCTTTTGCTCGTCAAAGGCCAACGGCCCTCGTATTTGATCGTCCCTCCGTAAGGGTTATGCTCGTTGACCGAGACCATGTTGCCTAAAGATTTGATGCGCAGCGTGATGATCCGCTTATCCGCATCGAGGGCTTTGACGGCCTCGATCGCGTTGTCGATGATGTTCCCGAACAAGGAATAGGTATCCTCCTCGGAGATGAAATTGAGCTGGGACCCGTCGGCGATGCAGGCGAACTTGATCCCGTTCTGGCTGCAGAAAAGGCTCTTCTGGGACAGGACGACGTCGAGGGCCCGGTTCCCGGTCTTGATCGCGGAATCGTAGATGTTGATGACGGCCGAAAGGCTCTCGATCGTGTCGGGGCTGATCTCTTTGGCTTCGGCGATCTGGCGGATCTGGTATTTCAGGTCGTGGCATTTGATGTTGATGAGGTCCACCGTTTCCTTGGATAAGGCATACTGGTTTTTCTCTTCGTTCCGCAATTCCGTGACGATCTCGAGGTTCTTGCGCAAGGAGTCCTTGTAGAACATCTCGAAGAGGAAAAGAAGCGCGACGACGCAGCACAAGACGTTGAATAAAGCGATGATCCCGAAGTAGATGCGGTCGTAGTGGATCTGGCTGTAGTAAGACACGACGGAATTGAAGACGATGTCGATCAGAATGAAGAAACTCCCCAAGCCTAACGCCATCGAATTATGGATCTCCAGGCCTTCGTTGCCTTTGATCCGGTTCGCGCAGACGAGGAAAATGAGCCAATAGACGACGATGTAGCTTAGGAAATAGAGGAATTCATCGAGGCCCCCCGAGAATAAGTCCAGGCTGGAGTTCGAATACAAGCCTCTGAACTGGGAATCCCCGGCCGTGATGAAGCTTGTGAAGGACTCGTAGGTCTCGTAGGCGATGTGCTCGGTGGTGTAGCCGCAGATGGCGGAGAACAAAAGCGTCTTCCAGTCCCCGCTGAAGCAGAAGAGGATGAGGGCGAAGGTGAAAAGGAACATCAAGAAGAACATCGCCATCCAGTAGAAAGAGTTATCGATCGGGATCGGGAAAGCCAAGGCGAACGCGAACGCCAGAAGCAAGGATCCCGCCAAGCGCCAATAGAAATGGGGCTTTTTGTCGAGGCGGAAAAGAAAAAGGCCCTCGCCCAAAACGAGCCAGCCCATGAAGATCAGGCGGTAAAAGAAGAGACCCGAGAGTGGATAAAGGTTCATTTATCCCCCCAAATACTGGTTGAGTTCCTGAAGGAAGGCCTTTCGTTTCGGATGGGAGATCAAGAGATCGTCCCCTCCGACTTTGGCCGTGAAGCCCTCGACGCTCGTGACATAGGCGAGATTGACGAGAAAACAGCTGTTGCATAAGGCAAAACCGCACCCCAGGAGCTCTTTCGAGAGATCCTTCAAAGCCCCATAGGTCCGATAGGGCCCTCCTTTGGTGTGATAGACGAGCAGATGGTCGGACACTTCGACGTAATAGATGCTCGTGAGGGGCATGATGACTTTCTTCCCGTTCTCGAAGATCAGGACTTTGCTCTTCTTCCGGTTGACGACATGCTCCAAGGCTTTGGAAAGCCGTTCGGAGAAATCCCAATAGGAGATGGGCTTCACCATATAGTCGAACGCGTTGAATTTATAGCCTTCGATCGCGTATTGGGCGAGGTTCGTCATGAAAACGAGGACGACATCCTGGTCTTTCTTCCGGATCTCGCCGGAAGCCGTTAGGCCATTCATCCCCGTGAGATTGATGTCCATGAGGATCAGATCGTAGTCATCGGGGGCGAAATTCTTCAAGAAGCTTTCGGCATCGCCGAAAAAGGAAGGGCTCAATTCCGCTTTCTTTTCCTGGTTGTACTGCGCGAAAAAGCCCTTGATGACATTCTGATCGGCTGGTTGGTCTTCGATGACGGCGATTTTGATCATGGGTTATTACCGCAAAGAGGCGACCGCAAATAGGAGCCGCCTCTAGAATAATATCAGTTTTGGCGCCTATGCGTTGGTCTCTTTTCGCTTTTCGTCTTTGGGGTCGTTTTTCCTCTTTTCGCCCTTGTCTTTGAGATCGGCGTGATGCGCCATGATCAAAGCCGCGGGGTAGGAAAGGATTAAGGCGGCAAGGCCTGAGAGAGGCACTAAGAAATCCGCGGTTCCCAAATGCCAGTTGCCTTGGATTAAGCCAAGCTCGGAGCTCTGCTTGTCGAGCCCCGTGAGAAGGATGGCGCAGCCCACGAGGATGCCGCCAATTAAAGCGGACGCCCCGCCGGAAATGCCCAGAATCATGATGATGAAGTCTTTGCAATGCTTCCCGAAGAAGCAAAGGATGGCAGCGGTTAAAGAGATAAGCGCGCTCAGGATGAGAAGGGCGAAGCCGAGGATGACGAAGC
>CAVRMZ010000034.1:0-5813 GCA_963722445.1 uncultured Bacilli bacterium
TGGGTATCCTTTTCGCAGGAAATCATGGCGTTGATCTTGCAAGAGTCTTTCTTTTCATCGTAAGAAGTAATGGTTACCGCGCACTGATGCGGGATCTCTTCTTTAAGGAAATGAAGAAGCTCCTGACGGATAACTTCTTTGGCCATAAAGGGATGGTCTTTATCAGTCAATTGGCCCGCGGGATAGAAAGGTTCTCCTTCGGATAGATGAGACTCCACCGCTTCCTTGATCTCTTTTAAATTGTAGTTTTTTAGAGCCGAAGCCTGAACTTGCTTGTAGGAAGGATACAGTTCTTGATAATGCTTGGCCAAATCGGCGACCATCGGGACGGTTGCCAAATCCATTTTATTGAAAACGAGAATAATCGGTTTATCCGTTTTGATGGAAGCCAAGGTTTTGTCGTCCTCGGAGTAATCGAGTTGAGTGGCGTCGATGAGATAAAGAATGGCATCAATACCCGCGATGGATCTTCGGGCCGCTTTGTCCATGATTTTATCGAGCGCTTCTTTTCCTTCGAAAAGCCCTGGAGTATCAATGAAAACAATTTGAAGGCCTTTGGCATTGTAAATCCCGCTCACATCATCCCGCGTGGTTTGAGCACGGGGTGTGACGATCGAAACTTTTTTGGACAGCAAAGCGTTGATGAGCGTGCTCTTGCCCACATTCGGCCGCCCGAGAATCGCGCAAAACCCGGCTTTCATAGATCTTCTCCATCAAAGGCATAGGGCAGCAAATCAGAAATCATCGTTTCCTTGATATCGCCCTTGAGATTGGCAAGATAAATTGGCGCGTCTTCGGGGTATAGCTCACTTAAAACCTGGCGGCAAGCGCCGCAAGGAGAAATAGGCTCTTCCGTATCGCCGATAATGGCCAAAGCCACAAAATCGTCTTTGGTTTTGCCATTCATATAGGCGTTATAGACGGCATTCCGTTCAGCGCACATGGCCAAAGAAAACGAGGAATTTTCAATATTGGTCCCCACATAGACGGTTCCGTCGGCACACAAGACGGCGGCCCCCACCGCAAAATGCGAATAAGGAGAATAGGAAAGGTCCCGAGCTTTCTTCGCGAATTCAATCAATTCTGTTTTTTCCATCTACTTGCCTGCCTTCTCGAGGATCTGTTCTTGCAGCGGGAACATGATTTCCTCGTCTTCTTTTTTCATGTGATCGTATCCAAGCAAATGCAACAAGCCGTGAACGAAGAGAAAACTCAATTCTCTTTGCTCGGTGTTCCCAATCTCCTTTGCCTGACGTTGAGCTTGGGGCAAGCAAATCAAAATCTCGCCTAACAACCTAGGGACATCTGGACTCCCGATTTTATCTTTGGGATCCTTATCGTCGTTGAAGGCGAAGCTGATGACATCGGTCACCCGATCCACTTTGCGGTAGTCCTTGTTGAGCTTATGAATGGTCGCGTCATCCACGAGGGAAACATCAATTTCGTAATTGGTTTTAATTTTCAGGATCCGGAACGTTACCATGGCCAACTGTTGATAACGTTCTTCAAGCCAATCGTAGGACTCTCCGAACGGGGATAAGAAATTCACTTCCATAAGTGATAAAACTTTAGCACATTATGAGAGTGATAGGCTACTTCCTTACGCGGTTTTTTGCGAGGTATTCCCGAAAATAGGCTTCATCGATTTCCCGTTGAGGTTTTTCTTCGAAAAAGTCTAGGACTTTCCGAAACCCTTCCCCCACGGCCAATAAGGCGAAAAAATGCAAAAGGTAATAGTTTAAAGATATCTCTTGGCTTGCTAAAACGGGGAATAGGGCCAACGCCAAGGCAACAGCAAACAAAACAACGTGTTCATATAAGCATAAATCGCCGATTTTATAGGCTTCTGAATTGATGTCTTTAAGAGCTCGGAGTTTAACTTCTTTTTGATAGCCGTTTTTAAATAAGGCTTGCTCATTTTTTTCAAGCAAAAGCTTCCTTTTAGCCAAATTCTTTGTCAAAGTTATGCCCGCTACAATCAAATAAAGCATCATTCCGCCGGCAGCCGCGAAAAAAGAAGGCTCGTTTATCCCGACTAAAATAAGCAAGCCCAGGGCTGAAGCTGCTCCTTCAAAGAAATCCAGCCACAATGGGAAGGCGTTTCTTTTAAAAGAATAATAGCGTTCGAAATTTTTCCTCAAGCGATCCGAATCAGGGTCATAAATCGTGGCCAGCCACTTGCCATCAAAAGACTTCATGGCCTTGACCGTTAAAAGGCGCTCCGCGATTTCACAAAGGCCATAAGCCCCGAAGAAGAGAATCGGAAAAAGGTAATTGCCCTCTTCATTCACGAAATAAAAGCCAGCGAATAAGCAAAGGCAGGACGTGATCGCCAAAAGAGATGGAATTAATAAAGACGCAATTTTGATAAATGCGGGCTTCCGATAAGGGCATCGCCTCTTCTCGGATATCGTCCCTTCGCCATAAACGCCGCCCCACCTTTCTAAAAGCCGGTCTGTTTTAACCCATGTTTTTCCTTCGGCCGGATCGTATATCAGCGTTCTTTTCCCAAACCGGCGGACCGCTAAAACGAGATGCCCATTGGTTCCGCCTTTTAAGAGCAAAAGAATCGGCCATTTTTTGTTTGCCTTCAGCGAATTGGGATCGCTGACCTTTTTGAAAACCAAGTCGACCCCTTCTTTGGAAGAAGCCAAACGGAGTTCCTCCAACGAATATGGAGGATGGCCTTCCAAAGGCAAAAACTTGTAACCGCGATGCTTTGCGAGCCGAACCAAAAGCATTCTAGTCGAAGCGATTCCACAGCCGTTTTCGTCTTCCTGATAAATGATATTTCCCACGCTAATTCATAGCAAGGCTCCAGCGTTTTTGACCCAGCGGAAAGAAAACCCTCAGTTTTGCCTGAGGGCTTTGACTACCATTTCTTGCGACGGGCCAATTCGGATTTCGTCTTCCGCTTGAGGTTCGTCTTAAGATAGCATTCGTGTTTGCGGGATTCGAGAAGGATGCCGCTTTTGTTGACGCTCCGCTTGAAACGGCGCATCGCATCATCAATGTTTTCGCCTTCACGAAGTACGGTTTTAACTGCCATAAGTTAACATTCACCTTCTTCCCGCAAATTGCAGCGTGATTATTCTATCGCTCGTAGCCAAGAATGCAAGACACTGCTATAGAAAAAGCATGGAACTTGCTTTTAGGAGTGCTAGTATACAAACATCATGGAAGAAAAGCCTGTCATCTCCATTATCATGCCGGTTTTCAATTCTTCGAGCACCCTTATTCGCGCTCTCGACAGCGCTGAAAACCAATCCATAACCCTGCCCTTCGAAATAATTCTCGTCCTAGACACCGGCCAAGACGATAGTTTGAAAATTGCCACCGCTTACGCTTCAACCCATCCCAATATAAGGCTATATGCCCCCGTGGAGAGAATGGGCCAAGGACTTTCGCGTTTGAAAGGCCTCGAACTCGCCAAAGGCGATTTCCTTTATTTCATGGACGCCGATGATCGCCTTGAAAAAGAATGTCTTAAAACGCTTTATGAAACCATAAGCAAAACCGAGGCTGATTGCGTCAATTGCGGTTTCTATGTCGTTGATGGCCTTAGGGGGACGACGCGTCGCTTCCCCTTTCATAAAAATAAAACGATGGATACGGCCGAAGCCCTTTCGGCCTTCTTTGGCGATTGGTGGTTCCGCGGTTTCTTATGGACCAAGATGTTCCGACGCTCAGCCGCAAATGCCAAACCGCTTCTCGTTTTAGCCTCTCCTAAGGATATGTTCGAAGATGTGGCCCTTGCCTGCTCTTTGCTGGCCCATTGTCGCAAAGTCGTCTCGATTGCCGATCCTTTATATTGCTATTATAAAAACGTTCCAAATTCCGCCATGACGATTCACCGCTCCGATCGCGCTTTGCAACATCTTAAGGTCATCGCCCTCGAGCGTTATTTTTTGGAGCAAACCCAAAATCCTTCTTTTCTTAAATCGTTCCAAAAGCACTTGGCGCGAACGTATTGGAGCCTTCTTTTCGATTTGCATCTCGATAAAAAATACGGAGCCAAAAAGGATTACATCCGTCTCGTCAAAGGCGAATGGAAGAACGTTCGCGAGATGAAAAAGCCCCTCCCGGTTGAAGGAAGAGTCTATGAGGATTTGCTTCAACGTGCGTTTTATCGCTGAAGTTTACGGTAATTCGAAAAAAGATCTTCGTAAGCGGCTTTGAGCTCAGCCCCAACCTTATCCAAAGACCGCTCTTCCGCTACTTTGTAGCCCGCATCAAGGATTTCTTTGCTCTCGCCTTTTTCCAAAAGGGAAGCAATGGCTTTGGCAAAACCACGGTCATTCGTGCTTAGATGGGCGTTTACGCCGTCGCTAAGCCAGGGCTTATAGACGCCGATGTCCCTCACGATAAGAGGGCAGCGAGAAGCTAAAGCCTCGAGCACCACAATGCCTTCCGTCTCTTCAAGCGAAGGGAAAAGTAAGCAAGTCGCAGTCTGGTAAGCCCCATGGAGAAGATCGCCTTTGCAGTACCCTGCCATGACGGCGTTCGCGGGTTTGTGGCGAATCCATTTTTTGACCTTGGCGCTGATTAGCGGAGCGGCAAGATGCCCGAACCAAATGAATTTGATGGTGGGGAAACTTCTGGCAACGATAAAAAAATCCTCTAATCCTTTGCGTTCGAACGGGAAACCAACGCCCATGACGAAAGGCTCGCCCTCTTGCAAACCAAAGCGCTCCCGAAAAGCTTTTTGGGCGGCGGGATTAGGCGCGTATTCGCTTAAATCGATGCCATTTGAAATCGCAATGGTCTTGGTTTTGAAGCCATAGCTGTCAATGAGGCCCTTGGAGTATGGCGTCGGCGTAATGATGAGGTCGGCATGGGAATACATATAGCGAAGTTGAGCATCGAAATAGGGTTCAATCACCTTCCATAGCGCAAAAGAATTGCGAAAATCCTCATAAGTCGAATGCCCATGGACGATAACGGGTTTCCCTTCGCGGCGGCATTTCTTTAATAACCGACGCGATTTATGCCAAATCGTATTGATATGGGCAAGATCAAAGGAGTCTTTGGGATTGGTCGTAAAAGGAACTTGGGCCAAAGTCAAAGCTCGCATCTGATGGCGGAGCGCCCGCCCGATTCCGGAGGTTTTGATGGCGTTCTCGTTTTGGAAATAGAGGAGGACTTTCATTTATTTCTCGTTAAGGATCGCCACGGAATGCGAACAGCCAATCCGAGTTGCCCCGGCGTTGATGAGATCGAGAACCTGCGACCTCGTATGAATGCCCCCAGCCGCTTTGACGCCCATCGCTGGGCCCACCGTCGCGCGCATGAGCTTAACGTCTTCGACTTTGGCCCCGCTCGCACCGAAACCTGTTGAGGTCTTGACGAAATCAGCGCCCGCCGCCTTTGCGGCCTCGCAGGAATGGATGATCTCGTCGGGCGTGAGATAGCAGTTTTCGAGAATGACTTTAAGAACATGCTCTCCGACCGCATTCTTGACCATTGCGATTTCTTTTTGGACATAGTCAAAATCATGCATGCGAGCCATGGCTACGTTCTGGACCATGTCGACTTCATCGGCACCCATTTCGATGGCGTTCGTGGCTTCGAAAACCTTGGAGGCGGGAGTCATTTGGCCTAAAGGGAAACCAATGACGGTGCAGACTTTGACATCGGTTCCATTAAGATAAGCCTTGGCGACGGGAACATAAAACGGATTGACGCAGACGCTCATGAAATCATATTTTTTGGCTTCGGCGCAAAGCGTTATGATTTCCTCGCGCGTAGCATCAGCGCGGAGGCAGGTGTGGTCAAAGAATTTGTTCAAATTCATGGGGATTCCTTCTTTGTCC
>CAVRMZ010000035.1:0-4729 GCA_963722445.1 uncultured Bacilli bacterium
CGCTTGATTAATGCCTCTAATAAATTAATTTTATACGTTTTTGTCGAAAGGACAAAAGAATAAAGGAGGGTGGCCGGGGATTGAACTCCTCCATGAATTTGAGAAATTTCAAAAGCCCCGCTTTTCGGCTTCAGGCTCGGCTCAGCTCGTTTTGAACTGGGCTTCGAAGAGACGCTTGTAGTAACCGTCTTTTTTCGCAAGAAGACTTTGATGGGTCCCCGTCTCCACGATTTGGCCTTGGTCCATGACCATGATGAGATCCGCGTTTTTCGCGGTGCTGAGACGGTGGGCCACCATGATGCTGATCTTGCCCTTCATGAGTTTTTCCATGGCAATCCAAAGGCGTTGCTCCGTCATGGTGTCGATTTGGCTCGTGGCTTCGTCGAGAATCACGATCTCGGGAGACGCCAGCATCACCCGGGCGATGCAAATGAGTTGTCGTTCTCCCGCGGAAAGCCCCGAAGTATCGCTGATCGGCGTGTCATATCCATGGGGAAGGCGCCTGATGAAGGAATCCGCCTCCGCCTCCTTGCAGGCTTTAATGACTTCCGCTCGGGCTGCCTCGGGTTTGGCATAAGCGACATTCTCATAGACCGTCCCGGAGAATATCCAAGTTTCCTGAAGGACCATCCCAAGGTGTTTCCTCAGCTCTTTTTTCGGGACATCGAGCGTGCTGACCCCATCGGCGCAGAAAGCCCCCGATTGCGGATCGTAGAAACGCATAAGGAGGCTTATGAGCGTCGTTTTGCCCGAACCGGTTGCCCCCACGAAGGCAATCTGGGTTCCTTGCTTGGCTTCGAATGAGAGGTTTTTGATGGTGGGGTGCCCAGGTTCATAAGAAAAACAAACGGAGGAAGCCTTAAGTTCGGAGATCGTCGAAGGGAGGCGGCTTTCGCCGCCATCGCTATCTTTGGGAGCGGAAACGACCTCATCGACTCTTTTGAAGGAAGCATAAGCCGAGGAGATTTCGCCAGCGTAATTGCTGATCTCGTCGAAGGGCTCCATATACTGGCTCGCATAGGCGAGGAAAGCGGACAGCCCTCCGACTTCGAGCGCCGTCCCCCAAAATCCCCCGTTGAGGATGAGATAGACGCCGGCAAGGGCCATGATGGCATAGACGAGGGAATTGATAAGCCGCGTCACGGGGTTGATCCAGCTCGCGGCGAAAAAGGCGCGGAAGCCCGCTTCCTTAAGTTCTTTGTCCGTCTTTTGGAAATCCTCATGCCGCGTTCTTTCTAGGCAGAGGCTTTTGACCGCTTCGGCATTGGTTAGGCTTTCCGTCTCTTTAGAGGCAAGAACAGCCGTTTTATCGGCTTGGAGGCGGAAGTATTTTACGTTCCGATGCGCGATGAACCGAGTGGCGAAAATGCTGATCGGAGTCAGAACGATCACGAGGGAAGCCATCACCCAATTGACGCTGAACATGAAGAAAGCCGTAAGGAAAATCGTGACGACGCCTTCGTAGATGGCGGTGAGTCCCCCGACGAGTCCGATTTGGACGTTTTCGACGTCATTGTCGAGCCGGCTCACAAGGTCGCCATTGTCGTGGCTGTCCAGATAACTGACCGGAACCGAGTTCAAGGAAAAGAAGATCTCGTCCCTCATTTTCTTGACGATATTCTGCCCGAAGATGGCGGTGGTGGTCTCATACACATAGCGGGAAAGGGCGCTTACGGCCGCCAATATGCCAATCGTGAGCACGCAAGTGGCCACGATGTCGAAATCGACCTTTCCTTCGCCGATCATCCCATCGATGGCCTTTGCGACGACGATCGGGATGTAAAGACGCGAACCCGCGGTCAAAAGGGCTGAGGCCAAACTGATGGCGATCAAAAGGCGGCAGTTGGAAGCGTAATAGAAAAATCTTTTAATGCTTTTCATAAACGTGAAGCTTGGGTTTCATAGATTGTTGCGTAAAGCCCGGATGTGGCAAGCAACTCCTTTTGCGAGCCCCGTTCTTTGACCTCTCCGTTCTCCAAGACCAGAATCTCATCGCATTGGGAGATGGTCGAGGTTTTTTGGGAGATGGCAATGAGCGAAAGGCCCTTGATGTTCCAAAGATTCGTCCGAACTTTCTGCTCGCTGAGGTAATCCAAAGCCGAAGTCGAATCGTCGAGAATCAATAGCGAGGGTTTGGAAAGAAGGGCCCGCGCGATGAGAAGGCGCTGCTTCTGCCCGCCGGAAAGGTTCCCTCCGCCTTCCTCGAGGGGGTGTTCAAGACCATCGGGATAACGCGAAACGAATTCTGCGGCTAGGGAGAGAGCCAAAGCCTCTTTGATCTCCGCTTCGGTGGCGGTGGGATTTCCCAAAATAAGGTTTGAGCGGACGGATCCCGAAAAGAGCGAAGGCTTTTGCGACACGAAGGAAATCTGGCTGCGGAGCGCCCTAAGGTCATAAAGCCGAATATCGCGCCCATTGAGGAGAATCTCCCCAGCGGAGGGCTCGATGAATCTTTCGACCAAAGAAGCGAGCGTGGATTTGCCAGACCCGGTCGGCCCGATAATGCCTATTTTTTCGCCCCTTCTTAAAACAAAGGAAATATCATTGGCCGCTTTTTCGCCCTCCCCATAAGCGAAAAAGACATGGCGGAATTCAAGGAGCGGGGCTTCGCTTGACGGTTCGACGATCAGCGTCCCTCCTTCGGGGGCGTCGGGCAGAGCCAAAAAGGAATCGATTCTCTTTCGGCTGGCCAAGGATTGGGAGAAGGAGACGATGAGCCGCGACATGGCGGCGAGAGCCCACAAAGCCTGCCCTAGGAGGTTCGTGAGAGCCACAAGATCGCCCGTGGAGAAAGATCCGAGGTTGATTTCCCAAGAGCCGAAATAAACGATCATGGCGACCCCAAGATTGACGAAGACCGAAGTTAAGGGACTGTTAAGCGCGGTCAGAAGCGCCACCGCGATGGATTCGCGACGGTATTCGGACGTCGAAGCCGCGAACTTGTCGTTTTCGAACTTTTCCTTTCCAAAGGCCCTGATCGGCCTAGCCCCCTGAAGATCATCGGTGGCAAGCCCTGAGATATGGTCGAGGCTGCTTTGGATACGGGCAAATTTCTTCGGGGCCAAAATCATGACGGCTAAAATAGCGAGGGATGACAGCGACAAAACCAGAAGGAAAATGCAGCCCGAATTGAAATCCAGAAAGAAAGCGATCGCGATCGAACCGATCAATAGAAGCGGGGCTCGGACCAATAACCGCATAAAACGGGCCAGGCCGACCATGATGGCGTTGGCATCGCTCCCGATAAGGGTCAGGACTTTCTGCTTTCCGAACCCATCAAGCGTATCGTCGGAAACCGTATCGGCTTTGGCCGCGATGGCTTCTCGGATGTCATAGGTAAAATCAGCGCTGACGCGAGAGGCGAGGTATTGGGTTACGAGCGTCGCCGCAAAGCCAAGCAAAGCGGAGGACACCATCAAAGCGCCAATCGCCCATATGTAGTTCAGGTCCTGGTTTTTGAGCCCCACGTCAATTAAAAGCTTCACCATGATCGGAATTGCCAGTTCAGAAGTGACTTCGAAAACTTTGAAAAGAGGCGAAACCACCACTTTGAAAGTATATTTTTTTAAATGAGATAAGCAGGTGTTTTCCATCTTGGCCATTCCTTAG
The DNA here is from genome assembly GCA_963722445.1 of uncultured Bacilli bacterium. GTDB lineage: Bacteria > Bacillota_I > Bacilli_A > RFN20 > CAG-826 > UBA4951. The sequence continues at coordinate 3,610 of CAVRMZ010000035.1, forward strand.
TTCCCGAGAATTTTTGCTTTCGGAACTGAAGGCCATTCTAGGGGAACCCGGCGAATCGGCAATTTAAGGTTTTTTTGGTGTCGATAAGTTTTATTTATACCTATTTGTTTCTTCGAACACCATTTTGCGAGAAACGGAGGAACAAGAGCCGTTTTCAAGTGGGATCGCCCGACTGGCGAAATGACATAAGCTTTTGAAAATAAGGCGATGGCAAGAAACGCAGTTTTGGAAACATAGGCCATCATTAACGTTTTTTCTTAATGGATAAAAAACGGTTATCGACATTTCCGATTAAAATCGTTTGATCTTCTAGTGACGTTTTGCCTTTTTTTGGAAAGAATAAGGCAAAAGAGTTGATGGCTTTCCGAAAAGTATTTTAAAGAATGTCTTCTTTTTTTAATAGATAGCATCAGTACTGTATGGATAAACATAATTATCTGTATGTTTGGATTCCTTGATTATTTTTTATTTTCTCTTGGATGGTGTAACGCGAGCGTTGTTTTCGTAAGAGGGGTTTTCGAAAACCTGCGATTCTTGTTCATCAATGTTATTTATGGGTATTAAGAAAAGGGGAATGAGAGCTTCCCAAGAACGAGGACAACAATGATCCCTGAAAGCGATCGGGCGGTTTTCTAAATCCCCGGCGTCTTGAAACGAAAAAAGGAAGAAGGCCCCACCGATGGTTTTCAAATTGGATTATGGCGAATATTATTCGCTTCTCAATGATATCGGAGAAACCCCCTCATTAAATTCTTTTTCCTTTTCGTCGGTGGTGGTCGCTCTCGTCTGCCTGTTCCAAAACAATCGTTTTCCTGTCAAAGAAGGGAAAACCCGACGCTTCTTTTTCCCTTCGTTTCTTAATTTCGAGGTCAAACTTTCGCTTCCGGACGAGAAAGAAATGTCCAAATCCTCCGTAGACCTAGCTTTAAGGAGCTTTCTTTCGTTACCGGCGGGGGAAAGGCTTGACATTTTGTCCAAGATTCATTGAAAACATTTCTCCAAAAACTATACAATCGAAAATTAAACCTCTATTCCATCGGGGTTTTATTGAATGAATCAGTTGACGGGCCTTAACGTGCCTGTTGCGCGTCCCTGCGAATGTCTGCGATCGGGCGGGTTC
>CAVRMZ010000036.1:0-25141 GCA_963722445.1 uncultured Bacilli bacterium
TAGGAGGTTTGATGCTTCATCTAGGCAAGACCACTGCTCCAACAGGTTGAGAAAAAAGCAACATAATCTTCAAAATGGTTCGCTGGCGTTTATTTGATTTTTCTATGCGTGAAAAAAGAGGATCATTCATAGGCCGATAAAGCATTATCAGCGTGAAAATTTCTACTAATGAAGCCATGGCATCCTTTTTTCTCAAGGTTGGCTGTTCGCCCAAAAAGTTTCAAAATGAAACTCCCATCAACCGGGGAACGTCAACCGGTTTGCTTGGAGCGAAGAGGATCGTGCTTTGACCTTTCCCCTTTTTCCTGGACGAGGCAGTTTTTCGTGTCTTTCCGTTTTCCACCGAATGAGGGGTTGTAGCCTTAATATAGAATTTAGTGAAGCCCAAAATAAACTTCACGTCCAAACCTTGATAGAAATGGGAGGATAAGACCTGTTCCAAAGCTTGGTTATAGCCGATGAGCAAGCAATCTTCGTAGGCTTCCGGCTTCGTGCCAAGCGACAAAAGGTCGATGATTTCTCGCTTGGGCGTGACTTGATGCCTTCGATGCCGTTGCGTCGCTTGGAAAAATCATGCAGTCGATTGACGCTTTTAAGTTTTGGCAAGACAAAAATCTTCCCTTTATGCCATTCGATGGATTGCAGCAAAGCGAGAACTTGCGGAGAATAGAATTTCAGGACGCTTTTTTTGAGTTTGCACCTTTTCATAGTAAAGGTACCTAAATTTTCAATTGCATATAAACAATTAATGGATATACAGTTGAATACATAGTAGCTTTTGGTTAGGAAAAACCATTGCTGAAACAAAAACGCCAAAATAGCCACGAAATGAGCAAAAAAGGCATAGAAAAACGGCTTGACCAAGCTTCATTGGATTACTAAAAGTTGGAAGCAAACGTTATTCGGCAAGGTTGCCTTCGCAATTGAGGCAGCCACCGTTGAAAGCTGCAATGCTCATTCTTTTCAAAGGCGAAAAATTTTTAAGACCCCATTCAGCCGGCTATCGTTTCTCTCCCCTTGTTCCTTTATTTGCAGCGCAACTTTTTGAATTGCAGTATCTCAAAAATGTTTGCGCAGTCTATGTGCATTGGCATTTATATCAATTTATTTTTTCAATACTATAATTTATAAAAAGGGGGCAAAGGCATGAAAAGGGTTAAATCGTTTCTCTTTTGTGGCGCTCCTGAAGTTCCCTTGATTAGGACGATCGGCCCTTTTCGTTTATAGGAATTATCTTTGATCTTTATTTATGAAAATCAGCGTTAACAAAATAAACAAAACATTTACCCCGTCGTTTTTGGAAAGACTGGATGGCTCTTTTTCCAAAAACAAAGTGCATGCCGTGAACGATATTTCTTTTGATATAAAGGGTGGTGAGGCTTTCGGGTTGCTTGGCGATAATGGCGCGGGTAAGACCACCACGCTACGCATGCTGGCGGGCCTGAGCGATCCCGATTCCGGCGAGATCCTCGTCGATGGCAAAACGATCAACTCGATCGGCAAGGCCAAATATCATTCGCGCGTTTCCTTTTTAACGAGCGAGATGCAGTTGGATGGCTTTTTCACCCCGAATTATCTTTTCTTTTATTTTTGCGGGCTCAATGGGCTCGACAAGAAAGAAGCCCTAGCCCGCAAGCGCATTCTTTTCAACGAATTCTCAATCACCCAGTTCGAAGACAGAAAGATAGCCAACCTCTCAACCGGAATGAAGCAAAAAGTGGCCCTCGCCATCTCCGCGATCCCAGATCCAGATCTAATCATATACGACGAGCCGACCAATGGCCTTGACATGGGTTCCTCGAAAATCGTGGTCGATTTCCTGATAGCTGAGAAGCGCCGCGGCAAGGCCATCGTTCTTTCTTCCCATATTTTCGATATCGTCCGCCGAGTCTGTGACCGAGTAGGCGTCCTCATTCAAGGCCGCCTCGTTTACACGGGCCAAGTGAAGCGATTGGGTGACCTTGAAGGAACCTACTTCGCTCTCGTGGGCAAAGAGGCCGGCCAATGAGCAAAGCCTTGATGGTCTCTCGAAAGGAGATCAGGAGGATCTTTACGGATCTCAGATTTCTCCTCTCCATCATCCTGCCAGCGGCCTTGGTGTATATCGTTTTCGTTTTGATTTCAAAAGTCTCGAGCGACCCGACCCGAATCAAAAGCACTATTCTCTCGTCGCTCTGGGTTTTCGCACCGGCCTTGGTTTTCCTCGTGGTCGGAGGGGCGATTCAGGAATTGGTCCCGCCTTCGATCACCGGCGAGAAAGAGGCGAAGACCCTCGGCTTCACTCTCATGACTCCGATCACCAATGGGGAATTCCTGTTCGGAAAGTTCCTTGCCCTGGCGTTCGCTAGCCTTGTGGTTTCCCTTCTTTGCTTAGCGAGCCTCGTTGCGTCTTGCTACAAACTCGTTGGCACGCTTTCGATCTCGCCCTTGGGCGTCGTTTCCTTGTTTCTACTGATTCTTTCGGTGTCCCTCTTTTCCGTTTCCCTCAGTTTCCTTTTGTCGCTATTGAGCAAAACCGTTAAGGAGGCGCAGGGTTATTGCTTCGGTTTCGTTGGAATCACGGTTGTACTGTCCTTGGCGGCCGCGAGATTCGATCTAAACTCTTGGTGGGTTCCTTATGTTCCCATTGTTAATCTGTCTTGCGCAATCTCGTCCGTAATCCTAGGCGAAGAAAGTGCCCTTAATTTTTCTCTCTCCGTTATTTTTTCGCTCCTTTATTCCGCGCTTGTCTTTTTGCTGGCGGTCCGCCTATCAAAGAAAGAAACAGTGATGAGTTGATCTCCCACGCACGATAGAGGCATGGGCTTTTGTCCATATCGGTGTTTTCGAGAGTAAATAATTGAAAGCCACTTTTCACAAAAAAAGAATAAGGCGGAAGCCAGGACTAAGAACAATATTTTGAAGACCCCCTCGAGGAAAAGGCATACTCATCTGGCCAAACTATGTAGGAAACCTAGTAGTAACCATTGTTCTATTTCAAACTAACAAAAAAATGGATTCGGAAAAGACGAATCAATCGCAAAGAATGGTCTGCAATAACGAGCTTTTGCCCTCAATGAGGGCTGGCAAAAACACAGAAACACATTGTTATATCTTACTTGATTCAAGGAAAACGCCATGGTCAGAAAGACATACTAATAATCCGAAGCTTATTATCGATTAAGACATGATAAGAATCACATATTTGCGCAAAGTGACCAACGTCGATTATCTCTTTTGGAGCTATCTCCGAAACCTTATGAAACTTCAAAACCTGGGACCGAAAAACGATAAGATCAGCCATCAAACTCGTGTCGCCGATAAACTCCGTCATCGCCAAAAGGTCGATGGCAAAAGGCGGAATAGTTTATCTTTCTCGCTTTTCATTTTTCCTAAGGAGTGCTTTTGGGCGCAAAAGGATTCCATTTTGGACTCGTAAAATACCAGTGCTCTTAAAGACAAGGAATATTCTTCCTTTTGAATCGGGATGTTTCGGTTTCCCTTTTCTACCCAGCCAATTTGATTGATCGTTCCAAGTCTTTCTTTCAAGCACCTTATTGCTTAATCCAAAATAATCAAGCTGCCCATCGCCCTTTCAGGGGGATTCAAGAATCGAAAGGACTTGCCCTCGAGGCCAACGAAAACCACAGCATGTTTTCCGCCATCCCCCCGTCTGAAGATTCACCATGCCATAGGGGACTGACCCAAGGCAATTACGGCTTCGTCTTTTCCTTGTAATAGACTTATCGACAAACCGAAAACCTATTGAGCGAAAGCAGAGATTGAAAAAGTGTTTTCCCTGGTTGGCTGCGCCAGCAGAAAGAAAGATCTTTCTGATTGTAGCGAAAGATATAGGGAAGCCTTATCTCTAAGGCGATATCCTTCGTCTCTTTATCGATGCCATATTTTTCGAGAAGGTTGGCAAGGCAACAATAACTACAAAAAGAACAAAAATCCATGAATTTCATCGTGAATATTTGTTTTATATTGTATAAGAGTTTGCAAAATATGTCGCCATTCTAATCCGGTTTTGCCTTTGCAGAATCTCCTTGCCAAACTATCCGGAATACGCTTCTATACTTTATTCAGAACCGCGGAAAAACTAAAAACTTCGGAATCGGACCCAGAATAGCCAAACGATGCCCTGCATTCGTTTTTTCTGTCATTTGACGGCGTGAAGCTAAAAGCGAAGTCGAACGATTCCTTCCCCGCGATGTAGCTGTCATGGCAATTGAATTCATAAGACTCGTTGACGACGTTGGTGTGGGGTGACAGGGTCGTTTCAACCGTTTTGCTTTGCTCGCCCTTTATTTGCAGGCGAAGGTCCAGGGAATAGCACGAATTCCCTTTTGACAGGTCTTCGACGCAGCCAATGCCATTCTTCTGGCTGTAGGCCTCCTGGCTTATGGAGGACAGCTGCAGGGAAATGGAGTCAAAAAGATCATGGCGTTCGCTGCTTTCGCCATTCAAATAAACGCCGCTGGCGCCCAAAGCATACCCCCCTTCCTGAAGCGGGATCGTGTGCCTCTCTGAGCAAGAGGAAACGGAAAGCCCAAAGAGCAAGGCTCCCAAGAAAACGGAAGCCTTTTTAAAAGCGCTAAACCGCACGAACGAAGCTGAAAACATCGAAAGCAAGCCTCCCTTTGTTTCTATCGCCGGTTGCAAGGGTCTCATTAAGATTCGGCTCTGCTTTAACGTTTTGGTCGCTCGATTCGACATACGCTAAAGGATCGCAAATGCAATTTCCATTGCCTGGCTTTTGGCTTTTTTTGCTTTCGTGTACGATAGTTTCCCCCGGAAAGAGAGCGTTTGCCCCATTCGTTGGCGCATCCAATCCAATAGAATTGAGGATGCCATTAGTTTCTTTGGGTTGCGAATGAATTGACATGTTTCTGAAGGCCGCAATAGTCATTGATGCAAATGCCGATAAAATAATTACGCTTACCACTTTAATTATCCCCTATAAACTATTTTTTTAATTATATCTTGTTAGCTAATATAAACAAGCACAGTGCCAATCAAGGATTATGTTTCACAAATGAAGGCGAATGAGAAACTTTGGCACTCTTTTTATACTGCCAAATCAGACCCAGCCAGCGGTGCGAAGCGAAAAGGCAAAACCGGCCACGGCGGATTGCACAACTCATCCAAAAGAATTCTTTGGCAACCTTGCCGCGTTATTCGGCCATAAAAAGACCATAAAGGAAAACCGCAAAGGACGTGAAAAACGTCCGTTGAGATTCGTCACCTGCTCCAAATCGAATAAAATCCCCGAAAAAATCGAGGTTTTCTAGAAAAAATGAGGAACAAAAGAAAAAAAGATATTTTATCTAAAAAAACGAATTGGCCCTCCCCAAAGTGGATTCCGGAGGCACATGGACCGCTGCATCATCTTTGCGGAGGCATCCTCAAAAGCGAAATCAGTGAACCGTCAAAGAAACCAAATTCAAGAATCGAAAAGGCTTTTTTCTCCATAAATGAATTATAAATAGAAGCAAAGACGAAAGCCGGAAAAAGTCCCCCGTTTGCCAATGCCAACTTTTCTTTGGCTTTGCTATCCTGGTTTAGGAAGAAGCGAACACATGGAAAAAAACGTTTACACATTCGAGGATATTGAAGAAATCACGGGCCTAAGTCGAAGAACCCTTCAAAATTATAGGCGAATCGGGGTCCTGAAAGGGAACAGCGAAAGCGGAAAGCGAGCATTCACCAAAGAGGAAACTGAGGCTTTCATGAACGATCCCTATATTTTCCCGGCCTTAAGAGCCAAACAAAACGAAATGGTCGCTGACTTTCTTTCGGTTCGGCCGTCCCAAGCGGAAATCTGCGCCATCGTTTTGCTTCCAGTCGAGAATTCGGCCAAGGCCAACGAAATCAGCCAAAACATCTGTTCGTTTTTAAAGAAAGATGCGCTAAGCCTTAGTTTCAGTTTCCTTTTTGAGGCGAGGAACAAAACGGCCAAAATCGTTTTGAAGGGCGGCTTGGCCCAAGTCCAAAACGTCTTGAAATTCGTCAATGGGGTTGAATCATTAATAGGCAAACCGAAATGAGCGCAAACAACCCCTTATAAAATTAATCCATTAAAAAACGGTTCAAGGTTTTGAAGGAAAGAAGGCTCAAATTTTACTGCCAAAAGAGGTTTTTTGCGCTTCGGCGAAGGCCGGAATCGTGATGACCCTCATCAACACCGGGCCGAGACCAAGGCCGAGCAAATAAAAGTTTGCCTGGCAAAGATAAGTCTGAATAGACGCCAGTTGGCTTTCATTCGCCTTTTGTCTTCGAGCTCTCAATTGGAAGCAAGCACTCTTCTGGGACCCAATTGCCAAACAAAGGCATTTCTGCCATGGATTTTGGATGCGGATTGTCAGATCCGGCGAGGCGGAGACGGTAAAAGGTCTTCCCTTTGACCGTCTTTCCCTCATCGACGTAGGCTTCGCTCCCGGATAAGGCTGCAAAAAAAGCTGAATCTGGCTTGGGCATCACCGGATCCAGTTTGTGGAATTTGGTTTTGCCTTCGTTAAAAGGAACCAAGAGGTCATCGCCTTCCTCCATCGAATCATTCCAGTCATAGACCAGCGGCCAGCCGTTCCTGGCCCCAGAATAAGGGGCGACATCGCTAAGCCGCAGGTTCTCGGGAATGTCCAAGCTCCCATCGCAGGGATCGACCCTCGACACCAATGCCCTTCCTTCGTCTTCGTAAAGCCTGACGATCCGATAGGCATCCTCAGGCGCGCCGGAACCAACCTGAACCAAATCGCCGAGTTTGAATTCGCTCATGCCATAAACTTAGTCTTTTTTCTTAGGAGTTCAATGCGGCGCCGCTCATCAAGGACTTCCTGAAAGCCGAGAAAGCAAAAACGTTTTTTCGGTTTTCGCCAAAAGCTCTATACTTTTTCCAAAGGAAAAATCCCAATAGAGAGCATGGAAGACCTAAAACACAAAATCGAAATCCTCGTGAAAATCGGCCGGGTTTTGAACGAAAAGAACGTGACTTGGGGAGTCGGGGCTTCATTGCTTCTCTACCTTAAAGGGATCGCGCCTTCTTTCCATGACATCGATCTTCTGGTCGCGGAGACCGATGTCGAAAAACTCAAAGAAACCTTGGGCAGGCTAGGAAAACCAGAGGCTCCTCGTCCCGATCCTCGCTATAAGACCAAATTCTTTTTGGAATATGATATTGAAGGAGTCGAAATAGACGTCATCGCCCACTTTGTGATCGTCAGCGAAGGAAAAGATTACGATTTCCCCTTCACCGAAAATGACATCAAAGAACATCTTATCGTTTCCGCTGTCTCAATTCCTTTGATGTCGGTTTTGGCCTGGCGGCGATATTACGATTTGATGGGGCGGACGGAAAAAGTGGCCATGATCGATTCGGCCCAAGCGAAGAAGCCGAATGGGAACATTCTCTGATTCTCGCTTTTCGAGAGCAAAATCCGCAAAGATGACCTTCATTCTAAGACCAAATGCGCCTAACGTTGTCGCTGACAGGAGGGGCAAGCCATGTCAAACGAAATAGCCGGCATCATCATTGAGCGGAGAAAAGACCTTCATATGACCCAAAGGGACCTAGCGGAGAAACTGAACGTCTCCGATCAGACCGTCAGCCGGTGGGAAACCGGGGCTTCTTATCCGGATGCGACGATCATCCCCGTTTTGGCAGCGGCCCTACAAATCGACATCAACGCGCTGTTTAGCCGTTCCTCAGGTGAGCCGCTTTCCAAAGCGGACGCAATCGATCATGGCAAAATAACGAAATTCGAAATCCTGCTCATCGTTGCTTCCATCCTCATGCTGCTGGCGGGGGGATTGGTCATCGCCATTCATTCGCTTCAGGATAAAAACATGCCGGAAGTTTTGATCGCTCTGACCATAATTTCCTGGATTGTGGCTTTGAGTAGCCTTACCATCGATATTTGCTCCTTGATTTGGTTCCGAGATTTCTATAAAGGCAAATTCTTCACCGAACAATATCGGCTGGCGAATTATCGTTTTGAAGCGCTTTGGGGTCTTTCGTTTTATTTCCTTTCTTTGACTATTTTATTCAGCTTCTACGGATATGGAATTCTGCTCTCGGATCTTTGTCCTTCTTTTTTATTAGGCTTGGTTCTTTTGACGACGAAAATGACCCGCATGAAAATCGAATGGAACCATGGGCATATCGCCCTTCTGGTGGTTGGCTTGTTTCTCACTCTAACCGGTGGCTTTGGATGGTATTTATTCGACTGGTCCCGAACAAAGTTGGCGATGATTATTGCCATCTATGTGATTTTTGAGTTCGTTGGGGTTGGGCTTTTCGCTTGGGTGACGATGTCCGCAAAACCAAAACCAGACCACAAATAAGCGAGTAACGAAAAGAGCCAAACCTTATTCGTAGGCTTGGCTCTACGCCTTATTAAGGCGGGTTTATTTCTCCGCCGATAAACTAACTAGCGAAGCGAAAGGCAGTCCCACTTCTTTTTCTCCCTTAAGCTCTTTTAAGGTAATGACGGCTAAAGCGGCCACTGGGGTCCCGTTGGCTTTTTGCACCAACTCTTTGAGGGCCTTAAGGCTCCCCCCGGTGGCGATCAAATCATCAAGAAGCAGAACGCGCGTTCCTTTCGTAAAAGAATCGGGACGTACTTCGAGTGAGGAATTCCCATACTCCAGGGAATAGCTGACTTTGATGTTGTCTCCAGGGAGTTTGCCCGACTTCCGGGCCATCACGAAGCCGATCTTCATTTTATAGGCCAAAGCCGCGGCGAAGATAAAACCGCGGGATTCCGGCGCGCAGACGACGTCGGGATGATAAGGCTCCGCTAAGGCCGCGAGATCATTGATGACGTTCTGAAAGGCTACGGGATCCCGCAAGAGAGGACTGATGTCCTTGAACGAAATCCCCTGCTTGGGGAAGCCATTGACGACACCGATGTATTTTTCATAATTCATTGGGACATAACCTCTTTTCTCTTTTTAAAATAAACAGCGATTCGGTGAATCATCCCAAAAGCGGTATAGGATTGCTCCAAGCCGCAAGGGACTTGCTGAAGAAGGAACCAGCATCGTTTTTTCTGACGCTCCCCCCGCCTCTATAAGGATACCGCTCCCGCTTTTAATCTCCCCCGAAAGCAAAAGGGTCAGGGTTCGTTTCTCGATTGTCGGGTCTGCCGCCACCGCTACTTTATCAACCCCGCGAAAGAGGAAAACCCTTCTTCGAAAAATAAAGGAATAACTTTTTAATTTAACCTTCAAAGGATAGAAAAAACGAGTTGAAAGCGATTTCTTCAGCTTAATCAGCAGGTCCTTCTTTTCCACGTTTGGAAAGACGATATAATAAAATACTCGAAAGGGAAACATATATGGACTTATCTCAGTACAAGAACGTCTTTTTGCTGGATCATCCTCTTTTAAAACACAAAATCACGATGATCCGTGATAAGACGACCAACACCATGCAGTTCCGGCAGCTCGTCAAGGAAATTGCGGTGATGGAGGGCTACGAGGTTCTGCGGAACCTCCCTCTTGAAGAGACGGAAATCGAAACCCCCATCGAGAAAACCAAGCAACCGATCATTTCAGGAAAGAAGCTATGCTTCGTTCCGATTTTGCGCGCTGGCTTAGGCATGGTGGATGGGCTTCTCGAGCTCGTCCCGACCGCCCATGTGGGTCACATCGGTCTTTACCGCGACGAGAAAACCCATCAGCCGGTTGAGTACTATTGCAAGCTTCCTTACTCCCTCAGCGAAAAAACCGTTTATCTCCTCGACCCGATGCTGGCCACCGGCGGAAGTGCCATCGATGCCGTGGCTTTGCTCAAAAAACACGGAGCGGTCAAAATTGAATTCATCTGCATCATCGCCGCCCCGGACGGCGTCAAAGCGTTCTCGGAAAAATACCCGGACATCCCGCTTTACATGGGAGCGCTCGATCGGTGCCTCAATTCCAACGCCTACATTTGCCCAGGCCTAGGCGACGCCGGCGATCGCATCTTCGGGACCGTCAAAGAATAGGATTAGGCTTTCTTCGCCAGAATCTCGTCCATTTCTTTGATTTCGCTTGGCGAAGGAACGTAGACGAAAGGGACGTTGCGTTTTAATCCTTTATAATCGAGGCCATAGCCTAATAAGAACTTGTTCTTTAAAAGAACGCGTCCCGCATAGTCAATCTGCGTTTCGACTTTGCGGGCGCATTTTTTGTCGAAAAGAGCGCAGACGATGATTCTCTTGGGATGGCCGATCTTCTGAAGATGATCCAATAAAAAATTCATGGAAAGGCCGGTATCGACGATATCCTCCACCACGACGACGGTCCTATCGTCGATGGCGGTGGAAAGGTCCTTCACGAGCACGACTTTGCCGGTCGTGTGGGTTCCGTTATAGCTTTGAAGCTGAACATAGTCCTCGATCAGCGGGACTTCGACCCGTTTCAGAAGGTCGACCATGAAATTCATGGCCCCTTTCATCACGCAGACGAAGACGGGCAGTTTTTCCTCGTGAGCCAAAACGGTCGTCAGTTCTTTTCCCATTTTGGCACAAACGGCATTGATTTCCGCTTCCGATATCACCAATTCGTCCATTTTTCGGCCTCCCGTGAGTTTTTTATTTTAGATTTATAGGGTGGAAAGAACAATATTATAGGGGAAAAACAAAAAAGAAAGCGCTACGAAAGAGAGATTTCCTTTCGAAATCCCTATACTGAGTCGGTTGGGAGTCAGTCATGGATAATAGGAAACAAACGCCTCTCCTCTTCACGCTTGGATCAAATCCCGATCTGTCCAAGAAAGTATCCGCGCTTCTCGATCTTCCGTTAACTCCAGTCAAAATCTCGCACTTCGCGGATGGCGAGGTTTTCGCGAAACCACTCGTCAGCGTCAAAGGACGCGATTGCCTTGTTCTCCATTCGACATACCGACCCGTCAGCGAACGGCTGATGGATCTCTTGGTTTTCATCGATGCCTTAAAAAACGACGAGGCCCGCCATATTACCGCGATCATGCCTTACTTTGGCTATTCCCGCCAAGACCGCATCCTCGAGGAAGGCGACCCCATCACGGGATTGCTCGTCAGCAAAATGCTGCAAGGGGCGGGCGTCGATGATTTCGTCACGGTCGATTTCCACTCGTTACGCCTTTTGGAGCAATTCCCGATGCCGCATGCCAACCTTTCCGCCATCCCTCTTTTCGCGGAAAGATTCAAACAAGAACTTTTAAAACGCAAAATATCTTTTTCCGATGTCACGGTTGTCTCACCTGATCGCGGCGGGCTCAAGCGGGCTCAGGAATTCTCTTCTTATTTCCCAACTTCCACCTTCGCCTACGCCGACAAAAAGCGGCCTTGCCCCAATAAGGCCTTCGTCGAGTCCATCGCGGGTAACGTCAAAGGAAAGCTTTGCTTAGTCGTCGATGACATCATCGATACGGCCGGGACCTTGTCGGAGGTCGTTAAAGCCCTCACGGCGAATGGGGCAACGGAAACCTGGGTTGCGGCCACGCATGGCATTTTCTCTAACCAAGCAGCGACGCTAATCCAAGCAGCGGGCGTCAAGACACTTTTGGTGAGCGACACCATCGAAGCGGCAGCCAAAGAAGGGGAGACCCTTTCGGTAGCTCCCCTAATCGCTAAATACATCAACGGAATTCTCGAATAATCTTTTCTATCGCCAAAAGCGGGCAAGAGCAAATATCGCCAAACGCTTGAACCGGTTTATTTCGACTCTTGGTTTTTCGGCGTTGGGGTTTCTTTCTCGCGAAGAATGCTGTTCATGAAGACTCCTAAAATCATGGAAACGGCGATTGAGGTGACTTCGATCATCGAAGAATTTTCGGAGCTCCCGAACGCGATGACCAAGCCCCCGATGCCACTGACCAAAATGACGGAGGACACAAAGATGTTTTTCGTCTTGCCCATGTCAACCCCTTCGCTGAGGATCTTGATGCCGCTCGAAGCGATAAAGCCATAAAGAATAAGCGACACTCCGCCTGTGATGCAGGCCGGGATGGTCATCGTCAGCGCCATGAGCGGCGAAGCGAAACCAAGGACGATGGAGATGACGCAAGCCAAGGCGATGACTTTCGTGGAAGCCACTTTGGTGACGCCCACCACCGCGATGTTTTCGCCATAGGTGGTGTTGGCGGCGCCGCATAACACGCCGGAGATGGAAGTCGCCAAGCCATCGCCGATCAAGGTTCGCGTCAAGCCAGGATCGCTGATCAGATCCCGTCCGAGGATCCCGGACATGTTTTTATGATCGCCGATATGCTCGCAGATGGTGACAAACGAAACCGGAACGAAGAGAAGAGCGGCTTTCCCGACTTCCCCCCAGGTCAGGGCCACCGAGGAATCGTTCATCAAAAAGAGGAAATCCGGATAGCTCAAAAAGGACCGGAAGGTCAAAGGGGAGAAGTTTTTGACCAAAGGAGAAAAATCGATAATCTGGAAATAAGCGCTGCCATAGCCGTAATAGCCGATGGCCGTAAAGATGATGGCCGCCGCATACCCCGCGACCATTCCAATCACAAACGGAATGAGGGAAATGGTGCCTTTGCCATAATGCGCGGAAACGGCGGTCGCGATCATCGCGATGAAGCCACAGAGAATTTTGATGAGATTGTAACTCGCTGTGCCCGCGGTCCCGCCCGCAAGATTCGAGATGGCGCTGGGGGCCAAGCTCAAGCCAATGACCATGATCACGGGCCCGATCACGATCGGGGGCAAGAGCTTATTGAGCCAACCCACCCCGAAGATCTTGATCAAAAAAGCCACGAGGCAATAGACGGCTCCCACCATGGCCATGCCGACGGGGAGGATCCAAAGATTCGCGAGCTTTCCAACCACGTTTCCGTTGACGTCGAGAAGATTGACGCTGCCTAAGGCGATCGCGGCGGCCATCGGAGCGATGTAAGCAAAGGAAGAGGACAAGAACATCGGGGCCTTGAATTTCGTCATGAAAAGATAAAAGAGGGTTCCGACCCCGGCCGAGACGATCGTTGGGGCGATCAAAACTTGGGCCAGGTTCTGGCCGCTCGACGTCACATAGCCGCTAAACACCAGCAAAGGAACGGTAATGCAAGCCACGAACATCGCGAGGACATGCTGAATGGCCAAAATCAAAGCTTGGCCTTTCTTGGCGGGGAATTCGTTGACGTCGAGCAAGAGTCTTTTCTCTTTTTCCATAAGAGATCCTTTCTGGGCAAAAAAAGAGGCTTAGATGACTAAGCCTCGATTTTTGTGACGACGATTAATAAGGATGAAGATGGATGAAACGGAAGGCAAAGCGGCAAATCCGCGGTTGTCCCTTTTCTTTTCAGCAAGATACCCATGTTCAAACCTCTGGATAAAGAGTTTACGAAGCCCGAAAAATGTTTCAAGTTTTATTTTTTGTTTCGTTAAACTTTTAACTTCACAATTAATAAAGTTTACCAATATATGTTACTCTTTTTAACAATTGAAACAGGAATAAAAATAGTTAAAAAAAACGGGAAAGTTTTCTTTTTCGAATCCGTCTATGAAAAGGGAAGCCAAAAGAAAAAAGGCTCCCTCAAAGCCTTTTCCCGTGAGACGATTCTCTTTATTTTTCGACTTGATAGTTTGGGCTTTCCTCGGTGATGTCGACATCGTGGGGATGGCTTTCTTTTAGCGAGGCCGCCGTGATGAGGATGAAGCGCCCTTCTTTTTGCAGTTCGGGGATCGTCGCAACGCCGAGGTAGCCCATGCCGCTGCGAACGCCGCCCAAGAACTCAAAGATCACATCGCTGGCATTGCCGCGATAAGGCACCCGCCCCTCGACGCCTTCCGGGACCATTTTCTGGTGGTCGGCTTGGAAATAGCGATCCGCGCTGCCATGGGCTTGCATCATGGCGCCAAGCGATCCCATGCCCCGATAAACCTTGTACTTGCGGCCCATATAAAGTTCTGTTCTTCCGGGGGCTTCTTCGCAACCTCCGAAGATGGCGCCCATCATGACCGTGTCGGCGCCCGCCGCCAAGGCTTTCGTGATATCCCCGCTATATTTGATGCCGCCATCGGCGATGATAGGGCAATCGTATTTCTTGGAGGCTCTAGCCGCTTCAAGGATGGCCGTGATTTGAGGCACCCCCATCCCTGAGATGATGCGGGTCGTGCAAATGGAACCCGGGCCCATCCCGACCTTCACGGCGTCGGCGCCGGCTTTCATGAGATCGGCCGCCCCTTCGTAGGTCGCCACGTTCCCGGCGATGATATCCACTTTCGGGAACTCTTTCTTCAGCTTCTTCAATGCCGCGATCACGTTCTTGCTGTCGCCATGCGCGCTGTCCAAGACCAAGACATCGGCCCCGGCTTTGACGAGGGCTTTGGCCCTTTGCTCCAAGTCTTTCGTGATGCCGACCCCCGCCCCGCAAAGCAAACGGCCAAACCCGTCTTTCGAAGCTTCCGGATATTGTTTGATCTTCTCGATATCTTTGACGGTGATGAGGCCACAGAGTTTGCCTTCGCCATCCACGAGCGGCAGCTTTTCCTTTTTGCTTTGGGCCAATATGGCCTCCGCTTCGCCGATCGTCGTGCCTTTTTTGCCTGTGATAAGGGGGGCCTTCGTCATGACTTCGCCCACCGTTTTCGCCAAATCCTTTTCGAATTTGAGATCGCGGTTGGTGATGATGCCCACCAAATGGAAATCCTTGTCCACGACGGGAATGCCTGAAATATGGTATTTCGCCATGGTGGCGAGGACTTCATCGAGCTTTTTGTCCTCCGTGACGGTAATGGGGTTCGTAATGACGCCGTTTTCGCTTCGCTTCACGCGATCCACTTCTTCGGCTTGGCGCTCGATCGTCATGTTTTTATGGATGATGCCGATGCCGCCTTCGCGAGCGAGGGCAATCGCCATCTGGCTTTCCGTCACGGTGTCCATGGCGGCGCTGATGAACGGGATATGAAGGGTGATCCTCTTGGTCAATTTGGTCTTTAAAGAAACCATGTCGGGGGTTACTTCGCTGTAGCGAGGCAATAAGAGAACATCATCAAAAGTGATTCCAGTTCCGATGATTTTGCCATCTTTATCCATCTTTTTTCTTCTTCAGAAGAACGCTTCGAATTCCCTGAAAACTCCTTTTTTAATTATAGGGGCCAATTTTCCTTTTGCGGGAAAAAAGAGAAGAAGAAGCGCTTACAAAATCGAGGAAAAAGAAGACAACCGCGTTAATCTAGCCAAATCGCCCGGTGATATAGTCCTCGCTTCGCTTGTCCCGCGGGTGCACGAAGAAAGACCTTGTTTCCTCAAACTCCACCAAGTCCCCGAGCATGAAGAAACCGACGTTATCGCTGATGCGGGCGGCTTGTTGCATATTATGAGTGACGATGATGATGGTGAAACGCTTCTTGAGGGCCACCACCAGGTTTTCGATCTTCTGGGTGGCGATCGGATCGAGGGCGCTCGTGGGCTCGTCCATGAGAATGACTTCGGGTTCGACCGCTAAGGTCCTCGCGATGCATAATCGCTGCTGCTGGCCCCCCGAAAGTTCCATCGCGGATTTCCGGAGCCGGTCTTTGAGTTCGTCCCAAATATCGGCCTGCCGAAGGCTTTTTTCCACAATCTCATCTAGGGCTTCCCCGCTCTTTTCACCCAATAAGCGCGGCCCAAAGGCTACGTTATCGTAGATGCTCTTCGGGAAAGGATTGGGCTGCTGGAAGACCATGCCGATGCGCCGCCTTACCGAGATGGCGTCCATGTCTTTGTAGAGATTCTTTCCTTCGAAGAGGATTTTGCCCTCGACCCGGGCCCCTGGCACAAGGTCATTCATGCGGTTGAGGCATTTAAGAAGGCTGGATTTGCCACACCCCGAAGGCCCGATGAGGGCTGTGATCCGATTCCGCTGAAACGTGATATTGACGTCTTTTAACGCATGGAGATCCCCATAGAAAAGGTTGAATTTCCGGACCTCCAAGGTGACACCGCCAACCCGCTCTTGCTCATTCATGAATGGGTTCCTCCATAGAATTTCTTGTCTAGATGCCGCGAGATAAGGCGCGCCACGAGGTTAAAGAGGAGCACCATGACGACGAGCACGGCGGCCGCCAGGTTGGCGATCTGCTTGGCGTTCGCGGCCGTGGCCTCGCTAAAAGAGGTCCAAATCAATAGCGAAAGCGTCTGCCCGGAGCGGAAGGGATTGAGGGGACAGGTCGAAGAGGCTAGATCCCAGTTGTCCCACTTGAGGTTCGTGCTCATGCCCGCCGTGAAGAGAAGGGCCGCTGCTTCCCCAAAGCCCCGTCCCGCTGCGAGGATGATGCCGGTGATGATCCGGGGGGTCGAAGCCGGGATTAGAATCTTGTGAATCGTCTGCCACTTGGTGGCCCCTAAGGCCATGCTGCCCAAAGTATAGTAGGAGGGCAACGCTTTGAGAGCGCTCGTGGTCGTGGTGATGATGATCGGCATGGAAAGGACGGAAACGGCCAAGGCCCCGGCCATGAGATTGAAGCGGCTGTGGGTCAGAAGAATGAAGACGATATAGCCAAACAAGCCCACCACGATCGAAGGCAAGGAGGCGAGCGTCTCGATGCAGATATTGATGATTTCGGTCAGATGGCGATTCTTCGCATACTCGGCCAGGTAAATTCCCGCAAAAATCCCAAAGGGGCTGCTGATCAATAGCGAAAGGAAGACCAAATAGGCAGTATTGAAGAACTGATTGAGAATCCCGTTGCGGGTGAAGGTCATCATCTCCGGCGTCATCCCCAGGAAGCCTTTCACGATGACATAAATCAAAAACGCCAATAGAAGCGCTAAGGAAAACAAAGCCACCGCATAGAAGATCACGGTCATGATGCCATCTTCGACCAAGGCTTTTTTAGTTTTTCCCATAGATTTTCTTTTGCCAATGCGAGGAAATGAGGTGAATCGTCAGAATGCAAACGAAGGAAATAACGAAAAGAAGCGCCGCCATCGTCCACAAGGCTGACTGCAGTTCCCCTCCGTCCGCCGCATTGCCCATATAAGAGGCAATGACCGTCGTCAAAGTGCTTGTGGAGCCAAAAAGGACGTTTTGGGGGAAGACCTTCGCGTTCCCGATTACCATCGATAAGGCCAAGGCTTCGCCAAAGGCCCTGGCGAGCCCCAGGATGACGCCGGTGAAAACGCCGGGCGCCGCCGCGGGAATCACGACTGAGCGGATGGCTTGCCATCGCGTGCAGCCCAATCCGTAGGCCGCATCCTTCATCGAGGAGGGAACCGCCTTGATGGCGTCGGCGGACACCGTCGTGATGGTGGGATAGATCATGACCGCCAAGACAAGAGATCCGGAGAGCACCGTGAAGCCATGGACGAGGCCGAAGGTGCTTTGCACAAGCGGGACCAAGAGGCTTAAGGCGGTCCAGCCATAGACGACCGAAGGGATCCCGACGAACATCTCGACGGCGGGACGCAATATCTTCTCCCCGATCTTGGGCGAGATCTCGCTCATGAAAATCGCGGTGGCCAAGGCGAAAGGCGTCGCCAACAAAAAAGCCAAAGCGGACACCAAAAGCGTTCCGCAAATGAAAATCGCCGACCCGACGGTCCCCCCGCCGGCGGTGCCATCGACGGGATTGAAATTGCTGGAGAAAAGAAATTCCCAAAGGGTGTGGCTATAAACCGTGAAAGTCGCGAAACCCTTGTAGATCAGAAAGCCAGCGATGGCAACGACGAGGGCAATCACCAAAAAACCGGCGCCCGCAACCAAATAGCGCCAGAAATACTCCTTCAGGAATAAGCTTTTGCGGCTGATTGTTTTTTCCATGTTCCCTTTTATTGACGCAAAAACCAAGGAGGGAGAAAGAAACCGCAGTCTCTTCCTCCGCCCGCTTGGCGTCCGACCATTCGCCTTAGCGACCCGACGTAGCGCTCGAACTCATCTTTGAGGAAACGCCATACCCCTGCTTCTCGATGTAACCCGAGTAATCACTAGAAGTGACATAGCCGATGAAAGCCTGAGCGAGGGTGCTTCCAGCCCCTTTGGTATACATGTGCTCGTAGCCCCAGACGGAGTAGGCTCCGCTATAGATGTCCGTGTAGTTGGCGGCGGTTCCGTTGATTGAGAGGATGCCGACGGCGGTGTTGCTCACGAGATACGACAAAGCGAGATACCCAATGGCTCCCTTCGTTCCAGAGACTTTGGTATAAAGATCGCCCGAGTTGTCGCTCTCTAAGCCGTTGGCGTCCGAAACCTCGGCCGTTCCGTTCATCGCGTATTTCTCAAAGAGGGAGCGCGTGCCGGAATTGGTCGGGCGAGTACAACGAATGATGGTTTCATTCGGCCCCCCTAACGTCGACCAGTTGGTGGTCGCGCCGGTGAAAATCGAAATAAGCTGAGCGGTCGTCACGTTCGCAACCTTGGCGGCCACGTCGACGTTGACGACGGCAGCCACGCCAATCGTGCAAACCTTGTGATCGACCAACGTCTCGGCGACGCTGGCATCCAGCTTCTCGGCGGCATAGACATCGGAGTTGCCGATATCCACGGTGCCATCGGCGACGTTCTTTAGCCCCGTGCCCGAACCCCCGGAATTGATCTCGACGCTCACGTTCGCATGGAGAGTCATAAAGCGTCCGGCGGCATCGGAGGCCAAAGGCGCCAAAGCCGAGGAACCAGAAGCCGTGACGGTCCCGCTTAATGTGTCCGCCGAACTGTGGCTAGAGGAGGTAGCGCTTGATTGGCTCGAATCCTTGGAGCTCGTGTTGGCGGGGCTACTCGATGAAGCGGAGGCCGCTTGACAGCCAGAGGTCGCAAAGAGCAGCCCGCAGGCCAAGCCTCCCACCATGACGTACCCAATGATTTTTCTCATAGTTTTTCTTCTTTTTTTCCTTTCAGGATCACTCTACGTGGCGCCGCATAAGGAAATAACCATGTTTCCTCTAAATAACTGTAAACAAAGTGTTAACAAAGGAAAAAATCCCAAGATCGAGAAAATGGGGGCGTGGCTTAAATTAGGCATGAGGGCTTATGCTAAAAGACGACACTTTCAGGTCTCACTGATGAGAAACTTCGATTAAGACTGTCTTTTCCGTGCTAGATCACAATGATTTTTTCAACTAGCGGAAAATCCCGCCCGCAAAGGCAAGAAAGCCAACGGCCTTATCTTAAATTAGTCGTGGTGGTCGCTCGTGCCATAATCGTCTAAATTCGGATGGCTGCCAGAGTCGCCTTTATGGTCATCGTCGTCTTTGTGGTCATCGTCTTTATCGTCTTTATCGTCTTTGTCCTCATCCGTGTTCTTCTTGGCTTCGTCCAAAGCCCGCTGAACTTCTTTTTCTTGCTCGGAGGCCATTCTTTGGGCTTCTTTGAGCTCGCCAAGGGCTTGCGAGGCCAAGGACATGGTTATCTTCTATCTATCGCAGCGGGGAATCGTGGCGAGTCACGAACTCATACAGGCCGTCCTGCTGGCTGCCAAAGAATCCAACCGGATTCTTCAGGAACCGGAAATCCTGGCCATAGTGCGGCACTTTGAAAGTGTGACTTCGTAGGATACTTTTTTGGCTGAAGATTTCGCGAATAATCCAGTCCGGGCGGAACAACCGGAAGCCGAATCACCGTGAAGAAAGAACTCATAGAACTGCGCGTAAACGGTCTTACCCACGAGCTCGCCATCGCGCCGAGCGCGCTGCTGCTCGATGTGTTGCGCCGCGATCTTGGTCTCACCGGCTCGAAGCGCGGCTGCGACGACTCCTCCTGCGGCGCCTGCACCGTGCTCGTGGACGACACGCCGATGCTCGCCTGTACGCTGCTCGCCTGCAGTTGCGAGGGGCAGGAGATCACTACCGTCGAAGGCATCAGCGAGCATGGTAGCCGGTCGTGCCATCCAGAAGGCTTACGGAGATTGGGGCGGCGCGCAATGCGGATACTGCACCCCGGGTTTCATGATCACGGTGAAGCACCTGCTCGCGGTGAATCCGGATCCGACGGACGAAGAGATTCGCAGCGCGTTGAGCAGCAATCTCTGCCGTTGCACCGGCTACACGCAGATGTACACGGCGATCAAGGCGGCCATTGAAGCGGAGAAGAAGGGGATGGCAAATGAGATGAGCCCCGTCAGCAAAGGCATCGCCGTATTAGGGCTGCTACTACTTTCCACCGTGGGCTCAGGGCGTGCTCACGATACCGCATCTGCTTCTGAAATTGATCCTCAGAAGCAATTCGCTGATCTCGCCGAGTTATTGGCGAATGGATCAGTCGCGTCGATCGACATTCTGCACATGCCAGACCTAGTCGAGACACGTGTATCCGTCGCTCCGGCCAACCTTGAGAGTTGGTTCGGTTCCAGGGTCACTATCAACAAGGTGAGTGAATGGTCGGGCCGTGAGGAACTTGTCGAAATAATGAAATCGAGCGCCGTGACGAGGAAATCTCGGATGCCCGATTTACGCTCTGCGGTCATTTTCTACGCTTCGGACGGCCGCCGAATCGGAACATTATATTTAGGACGTTACTTTGGCCGTTACCTCGGTCAATTTAGCGGTGCAGCGGGAGCCGTCTGGGACACGCCAGTTTCCTTCAAGGGAAATTTGCCTACTTGGCTCAAGCGGATGATTGTCTCCACTTCAATGAACGACACCTATGACTGAGCTTTCCATCATCGGCAAATCCATGGCCACGGAGGCGACGCCGCGGAAAGACCACCGGATCGGGCAAGTACACCGACGACCTCTCCCTTCCCGGCATGCTCTATGGAAAGATTCTGCATTCGCCGCATCCGCATGCTCGCATCAAGAGCATCGACACCAGCCGGGCCGAGCGGCTCGACGGTGTGATTGCAGTGATTACGGGTAAGGACGCGCCCAACCCCTTCGGCATCCTTCCCGTCGGGCACGACGAGCACGCGCTGGCCCTCGACAAGGTTCGCTACGTCGGCGACAACGTAGCCTGTGTGGCTGCGGTCTCCGAAACCATTGCCGAGAAGGCGCTCGAATTGATTGCTGTGGATTATGAGCTTCTGCCCGCCTACTTCGACCCTGAATAGTTCATGAAGGCCGAGACAAATCTCATCCACGACAACAAGCCGAACAACACGGAGAAGACTACCACCACGTGTTCGGTGATCCCTACAAGGCCTTTGCGGAAGCTGACTATATCGCCGAAGGCCGCTTTCTCGCCAACGAGGCTACCGATGCCGCCATGGAGCCGCACTCTACGCTGGCGTCGTTCAGCTCGATCTCGTACACCGGCACGCTTGGCCGCCTGACCGGCCTGGTCCTCCACCCAGGTTCCGTATTATCTGCAACACAGGCTGTCGCTCGTACTCGAGATGCCGATGTCACAATTCCGCGTGATCAAGCCGCTGGTGGGTGGCGGATTTGGCGGCAAGAGTGAAGTGATTCCACTTGAGATTATGCCGGCCGCGCTGCTCGCGCGGCGCAGGCCGGTGAAGATTACTTACACTCGCGAGGAAGTGTTTTTCGCGCATCGTGGGTGGCTGCGCACCATTGTGGAGCTCACGGCCGCTGTGAGCGCGACGGCAGGTTGACCGCGGTTAAGGCGCGGGTTGTGCAGGATGGTGGAGCGTATTGCGGCTACGGCGTGGTGACGATTCTTTATCGGCCCGCTGCTCGGCGCGCTGTACGATATTCCCAACGTCCAGTTCGACGGCTCTCGCGTGCTGACCAATAAGCCGGCGTGCGGCGCGATGCGCGGGCATGGCACGGTCAACGTTCGGTTCGCGTTTGAGTCGCAGCTCGATGAAATTGCGGCCAAGCTGAACCTCGATCCCGCCGAGATCCGCCAGATCCGCCGACCTCCTGCATCACGATCAACGGCCTGCGCGTGCAGAGCTACGGTCTCCCAGAATGCATTGATCAGGTAGTGACGCGCTCGCGCTGGAACGAGCGCAAGGGAAAACTGCCCAGAGGCCGGGGCCTCGGCATTGCTTGCAGCCACTACGTGAGCGGAGCGGCCAACTCTATTATCCGCTCCGACATGCCGCACTCCACCGTGAACATCAAGATTGACCGCGATGGCGGCGTGGTTGTTTACACCGGCGTCGGATATCGGCCAGGGTTCCGACACGATGGTTGCGCAAGTGGCCGCGGAAACGCTGGGCTGCACGCTCTCGCGTGTGAGGGTCATCGCCGCCGACACCGACCTCACGCCAATCGTACATCGGCTCCTACTCCAGTCGTGTCACTTTCATGAATGGCAATGCAACGATGCGCGCTGCCGAGGAAGTCAAGAAGCAGATCGCCGCAGCGGCTGCAAAGAAAATGAACTGCGCCGCCGAGGGCATCATCTTCAAGAACGATCGTTTGGAGCGGCAGGACTCCGGCGCGGGACGCGCCTCGCCCGCCCAGGCGGAGCGGAGCTGCGCGGCGAATGCGCGACCGTCTCCGGCCGCGTCGAAGGCCAGATCCTCCGTGGCTCCCTCCAGCAAAAACGCAAGGACGAAGGCCCGAAAGATTCGATGACGTTCGAGGAAGCGGTGGTCGCTGCGATCGACTTCCACGGCGCTCTCAGCGGCACCGGCTCGTATGCGCCTCCGCCGGAAGCCCGTGGCGGCAAACACAAGGTGCGGGCGTCGGACCCTCGCCGGCCTACCTACTCCGGCACAAGTCGCGGAGGTCAGCGTGGAACGAAGACACCGGCGAAGTCACTGTCCACAAAGTTTGGGCGGCGCACGATTGCGGGCGTGCGCTCAACCCGGTCTCCGTCGAAGGCCAGGTGATCGGGCCGGGACGGATGGGGATGGGCCGAGGCTCTTACCGAAGAGATGATCTGGAAAGACGGGTTGCTGATGAACCCCGGGCTGCTCGAATACCGCAGCCCGTCATCGGTCGAATCGCCGGAAGTCGAAGCGATCATCGTCGAAAGCATCGATCCCGAAGGTCCGTTCGGCGCGAAGGAGGCCAGCGAAGGCTCGCTCGCGGCCACCATCCCCGCGATTGCAAATGCGATCTACGATGCGGTCGGTATCCGTCTCCACGAGTCGCCATTCACTCCGGAGCGCGTGCTGGCTGCGCTACGCGCGAAGAGGAACGCCAAGCCGCTGAACCTGACGGGAGCGCGTGGACCCCACCGCTCCGACAAAATTTTTTCGTGAACATGGGGGAGAGTTATGTTTCAAGGGCAAAGGCCCGGGAGCGGCATAAATTCGATCCCGCGCGTCAACGGGCGCAACCGGAGGTGCGGATTGAGCCTCCCCGAGGTTCAAACTCCTGCGTCCGCGCACCACCGCGGAAGCGATCGCATTGCTGGCCCAGCACGCCGGTAACATCCGCATCCTGGCCGGCGGCACCGACCTGCTGCCCTCGATGCAGCAAAAGCTGTTTGAGCCGCAATACGTGCTCGACATCCGCCGCATCGCGGAACTGAAAGGCATTCGCTCGGCAACCCAACGGCGCTGTCGAAATCCTGCGTCCACTGCACTCACCGACATCGAGCGCTCTGACGACTACGTCAGCACTATCCCGTGCTCCCCGAAGCTGCGAAGACCGTCGCCTCGCCCGTGCTGCGCAACATGGGCACAATCGGAGGGAACCTCTGTCTCGATACGCGCTGCCTTTGGTACAACCAGTCGTTGCAGTGGCGAAAATCCTGCGCCTTCTGCATTAAGAAAGATGGCGATCTCTGCCACGTCGCGCCGGGCGGCACGGAGTGCTGGGCGGTTTTTTCGGGCGACACTCCGGCGGCGCTGCTCTGCCTTGACGCGGAAATCGAGTATTGCCAGCACCTCCGGCCTGCGCTGCGTGAGGCTCACGGATCTTCTACACGGGCATCGGGGATGACCACCGCAGATTGCGGCCCGACGGTCAGCGACCCGCGTCCTGCCTGCATCCTCGGCCGGTTATCGCGGCGCTTACCGCAAGCTGCGCATCCGCGGCTCGATCGACTACCCGCTCGCCGGAGTCGCCGTGGTTCTGAAGCGGTCCAACGGACACATCGAAGACGTCCGCGTCGGACTGACTGCCGTGAATCCCGCACCCGTGCTGGTGAAAGGTACCACCGAACTCTTGGCAGGGAGGCGCATGACGGAAGAGTGGGCTGAAGCCGCCGGTGTTCTCGCAGCCCAGACCGCGAAACCGTTGACAACCTCGGCCCTGACCCCTGAGTATCGCCGCGAGATGATCCCGCGTGTTCACGAAACGCGCGGTTTTGTCGCTGGCTGCTGAAACCTGATTACTTCCTACTGCTGTTCTCCGACGAAACGCTTGACGGCCTGAAGTGATGGTTCTCGGTGTAACTGGGGCCTTTTCGTGTGCCATGAGAAGTTACGGCTGGAGCCGTTGAGGTAGAGTTCAGTGGCGGCGTGCGGCCGCGGCCACGGCGCGGTGCACGTCCTACTGCGTCCGTGGCAGTTCGTCGCCCTCCCGCAAACAGGGTATTCTGAATCTGCGAGCTACTCTGTGCAGCTTCGACGATTGAAAGAAGGAGAGTGTAGGTCTGGTAGAAGGATCATACTGCCAGTCGTGCAATACTCTGTACCAGTTCGTAGGCTCCGAGGGGTACTGGAACGTGGTGAAGACCTTCATTGACGCTCCATGATACGGCCTGCACTCTCCGAGACGGAGAGCTGCTCAGCAACTACTCCTGCTGCACGAATGAGTCAGCATGCGGTTCTGTAGACAGACGACGACCACGTCGGGAAGATTCTCTGGAGACGACAAGAAACTCATGTCGCATGGTGATCGTACGACCTCGGGGTTGTTCCAGAGCACGGTGAAACACAGGACGAGCCGAATCGCGGTGCACCATTTCACCGTTCGAGTGTCGGCCTCTTCGGTCAGCTCTGGCCGAAAGCAGATGTCGTCACTTCCAGGTGGTGCTGGACACCGAGAGGCAAAGGAATAACGGCAGCGTCTGCACGAATATGGGCATGTTGCTGGTGCTCGAGCGATTCGGCTGTCACTTCACCGGACTGGACTCGAAGCTATCTCAGTAACGACAGTGTTCAGCTGAACCGCGAGGAGCCTCGGGCTCGCCGGCGGCGACAAGCGCTCGAACGATACCCTTGTATCGATCGGGAACGGGAACGCGGGTGCCTCTGCACTTTGTCGCTCCGACAATCATCGCGCCAGTGCATGAGTGTGATCCGGCTCGCGTTACACGTGTGGAAGCTCTCGACAAATGCGGTAGTCCTTGATCCTCGCGCGCCAGGTAGATCGCCACAAGCTGTCTCAGGAAACCTGGAATGATCTACTGCGCAGAATCATCAATCTGAGGAAGACTGCTCGACATCATATCGAGGAACCA